>NZ_CABSXI010000014.1:0-45311 GCF_902481605.1 uncultured Oribacterium sp.
ATACTCCTTTAAAACCGCAATGGGGGACTTTTCTCCATTTTCCAAGGAATCCTCGGAAAGTTCGGAAGCATCCGCAAGGCAAATTTCAAAATGCGGGTAGGTCTGGGATAAAATACTGTCCAAGAGTCTTCTTAAAAAAGCTTCCTTCGGACGATACACCGGAATCACAATAGAAAAAAGCAGGGGATTCTCCCAAACTTCCGCCCTTTGCCGTGATAGCTCTTCCGCTCCGGTCTTCTCTTTTTTGTACCACTCGTTATAGTCGTAATCCTCTTCGATACTCTTTAACTTCCGCACACTCTTATGCCAAAGGGCGGAAAGACCGCCCTTTTTCAGGGTATCCTTCACTGCCTCTACGGTTTCCCATTGGAAAAGAGCCAGGAATTTCTCCATCTTCTTGTGGGCATGGGAGTTAAAGGACTCGATTTTTTTATCATCAAAACTAAAACGACGAAGCTGCTGATCCACCTGAATCAAAAGCTCCACCCTCTCGCCTTTAGAAAGCGCATAGGGGGTGTCTAAAGAAAAGCCCAGCTTCCTCTGGATTTTCTTCCCGTTTTCCTCCTCGTACTTCGGAAAATAGGCTTCATTTACGGTTTCCCGCTCCACTTCCTCATAGGAAAATTCTCTCTTTTCCCCGCCCTTTCCCTGTACGGACAGTTTTACCGGAGTCTCCGGGTCTCTTCCGAAAGCCCAGCCCTGAATATGTAATTTTTCTTCTCTGACTAAGGCAATATCAATCTTTGCTCTCATTTTCTCTTACACCTCTTCCGAAGAACTTTCATTCTGCCCCGGCTGTTCCGAAAAATTCAGCCGTTCTTCCTCCACTACCAGCGGTCTCTTCATCACCCTTTGGTTAATGGATAAAATATACTCTCCCAAAAGGCCGATAAAAAAGATCTGCACAGAGCCCAGGAAAAGCATTCCTATCAGCATGGGGGCCATTCCTGCGGGGAAACGATCCCACCAGATCAGCTTCATAATCAAATACAGTAAGCCAAAGAGCATGGAAAGGCCGGCGCAGATTCCCCCGAAAAATACCGCAATTCGAAGTCCCACCTTGGTATAGCTGGTAAAGCTCAGCATGGCCGCATCATAAAGGGTATAGAAATTGTTATGGGTAACCCCAGCCCGGCGCTTGGGCTGGGTATAGGAGATATCCTTTCTTCTGTATCCAAGCTCCGCAACAATCCCCCGTAGGAAAGGCGTTGGATCGTCCAAGGATTTCATCACGGAAATAAAGCCCTGATCGTATAGACCGAAGCCGGTAAACTGACTGATTTGATCCACGGAAGACATTTTTCGAATCAGCTTATAGTACAGGCTCCGAAGGGCGTACATGATTTTTGACTCGTTGCTTTCGGTCTTAACCCCGATTACAATGCGGTAGCCCTCCTCCCAGGCATGAACGAAGCGGGGAATCATTTCCACCGGATCCTGGAAGTCCGCCGCCATCAAAATGGTGGCATCTCCCGTACTTTGCAGCATGGCATAGTAGGGGGAATTAAATTGGCCGAAATTCTTAGCATTAAAAATCGCCTTAATCCCCTTATCCAGCTTGCAAAGCCCCCGAATTTTCTCTCTGGTTTTATCGGAGGAATCATTGTCGATAAAAAGAATTTCGTATTGATACTCCGGAAGCTGCTCCTTAAAGCAGAGCCTGAGCGCATTGGCCAAGGGAACTACATTTTCCTCTTCGTTATAACAGGGAACAACGATACTAATGGTTTTTTTCAAAAGAAACCTCTTTCTAAAATGCCCGTTCTGCTTAGGGGCATCTTCTAAATTTCCATATATACAGCCACCTTAATGGCTCTTCTTTCCTTCATATCATAGAGGGCATCCGGAATTTTGTCCATGCCGTGATAGCGCTTTGTAAGGAAAATGCTTGGATGGAAGCCGGATTCCTGCACCTTCTCCAATACCCATTCCAAATGCTTTCTGCCCCCCTTGGAAAGGGAAAAGCGTAGAGTCTTTCCGGCCATGCCCTTTCCTAAGGAAAATTTCGGAAGCAACAGTCCGTCTATGGCCTTCTTCCGCTTTTTCTTTTCTCCCAGAGAAAGCTCCATATCCTGCCCCGCCATTTCCAAGGCTTCCACATCCTCCTCGGAGCCGAAGTAGGCTACATTGCTGACAATGCCGGTGCCATATTTTACCATGTCCAGGGCCTGCGCCAGGGCATACTCATCTCCACCGCAGATGAGAACCTTATCCACGCCCTTTCCTTCCGTTTCCTCCCAGATGGCATTGACAATAGGGGAATGGGTGGAGTTTGCTAGAGGGTGCTTATCCTTAGGGAGAGTAGCCTTACAAGTCTTATAGTCCAGCACCACTACCGGGCAGCTTTCCGAAGAAAGGCTTTCCGCCAACCTTTTGCTGTCCTCCCGGCTTCCCACTGCAAAAATCTTCTTGGCACCCATAAGCTTTGCGGCAAAGACAGCCCCAAGGCCGATAGCTCCTATTCCCAGTACACAAACCGTATCCCCTTCCTTAACTTCCGCTTCCTCCGCAGCGGTAAAGCCGGTTTGCAAAACATCCACAGAAAGGAGGGCATCCTCCAAATCCATGCCCTTTGGGATTTTCCCAAGGTTTTGATCTGCATGGGGAAGGTAAAAGCACTCCTGAAAGGCTCCGTCAATGGATTTTCCCAAGCTATGGGCGGAAAAGGGATACCCCGCATGGGCTTCATTTTCCAAAACCTCAGGACTCCCCCAATCCGGAGTAATGGCGGAAATCGCCACAATCTCCCCCTCGGAAAAGTCCTTCACCTCCCTCCCTTTTTTCAGGATTCTGCCAATGCACTCATGGCCCAGGGTAAGGTCTTTTCTTTTTGGAGAGCCCTGCCAAATGGTATGCACATCACTGGTACAGGGGCTCACTAAGACAGGGGTAATCAATACCCCATGCTCTTCTAAAAGCTTAGGCTCTTCCTTTTCGATAAAGGAGACTTTCCCTCTCCCCTCCAGTACAAAGGCTTTCATTCGCATTTCCTTTCTATAACTTACTACTTACCGCTTGTCGTTTATAATCCAAAAAAATAGTCTACAGCTCCTCTATCTTCTCTCCCCTTAAGGCCAAAACCCTGGGGCAGGGGTGTAAATCTCTTCGAATAATTCCGGCAATTTCCTCCGTATAGCCCGGCGCCACAATCAAAATCTCCTCCACCGGCTCCTTTTGAAAATGGCTCTTATCCACAATGGGAAGGTGGGAAGCAGGGCTGTATTTTCCCTGCTTAAAGGGGGCAGAGTCAATGATATAAGCCACTTCCTCCTGTAATGCTGTGGTGGAAAGGAGGGTTAAGCCCTGGTGGCTGGCACCCCACACCGCCATTTTCTCCCCCTTCTTCCTAAGTCCTTCCAAATGCTTTTGGATGTCTTCTTGGATAGCCTTCTCATTTTCCAAAATCGGCTTAATATCCACCTTCTGTCCCAATGAGCGGAAGGTGGTACAGCTTTCCTTTTCCCTCTTTTCCAAGAGAAACTCTATGGTATCCCGGTTGATAACTCGGCTTTCCACCAGGGAAAAGCCCTGATCCTGTACCAGGCTTAAAAGACTTTCCTCACTGTAATTGGCAATATGATCTCTAAGTAACTCATAGTAGGAACGGTGATCTAAAATATACTGAAAGCTGGGCACGGTGAGAAGAAAATATCCCCCCATTTTCAAATGCTCATAGGCAAAGGAGAGCATTTCCCCGGGATTCGGCTGGTGCTCTAAAAAGTTAAACTGCACCATGGCGTCTAACTCTCCCTCTACCGGACGGGTTTTTCCGCTTTGAAAATGCTTTCCTTCCATATTTTTCAGTTCAAATCCTGCTTCCGGAAAACCCTGATACAGGGAAAGCCCTGCTGCCTGCCCCTTCTCCACCAGCTCCTTTTTATGCTCAATTCCCAGCACATAGGGTTCAAGATTTTGGCTTCTTTTTGCACCTATACTTAAACTTGTGCCGGAAGCTGTATCAGGACTTGTAACGGAGTTTACATCAGAACTTGTGTCGGCTCCACTTTCCACCCCTGACCACATGGCCAGAAACTCTCCTGCTCCGGCGCCCAATTCCAAAATCAAAGGTCTCTTTTCTTCCTTTTTTGCCAAAAAAGAGAGAAGCTTTTGATACTCTTCCTCTCTCAGGGCTTTCATAGTGCTGCTGCCACCCCCGGCCCGAATCACATCCTTGTAATAGGGAACCGCTTCCGTATCAAATTGCACAAGACCGCAGGACCTGCATTGGCAAAGGGAAAGATCCATCCCCTTCTCCGTAGCCAGCTCTTCCCTTGTGGGAAATTCCTGGGCAGACTTAGGCATATTATGAAAAACAGCCAGCTCCTCCAAATTTTCCCCACAGGCTAAACATTTTTTCTCTGCCATGCTTTCCCTCATTTCTATAGACTCTTCTATATACGCTTCTATATACGCTTCTATATACGCTTCTATAATACTTTTCTATATTCTTTTCTATATTCTTTTCTACATACTTTTCTATATAGTTTTTTATATAGTTTTTTATATAGTTTTCTATACTCTCTTCTGATAAAAGTGTTGATACAGCTCTTCTATCCCCTGCTGAAAGGAGATTTTCTCCAAAAATCCTCTATCGTATAAGTCTTTTATAGAAGGCTTTAAATCCACAGGCCCCTCCGCATTGGAAGCCCGCTCTCCGAATCGGAGTAGAGAGGAGGAGGTGCTTAAGGTCTTTCCTTCTTTCTTTTCTAAAAATACCTTGCCAAGACTCTCTATTTCCAAAACATAGTCCTTTAAAGGGCGACTATCCTGACTGCAAAGATCATAAGTACCGCTTCCGAAGCTTCCCTCCAGCAGGAAGGCTATGGCTCTAGCCAAGTCCCTTGCCTCCATAAAGTTCCACATTTGACTGCATGGGCTTAAATCCATGGACCGGTCTGCCAGTACCGCCTGCACCAGAGTATGTACCAAAGTCGTCTCATGGTCGCCTACGCCATAGACAGAAAAGATCCGAAGGTCTAAGAACTTCATCGGATTCTCTTGTTCTGCCTTTTGTTCTGTCTTTTGTTCTGTCTTTTGTTCTGTCTTTTGTTCTGTCTTTTGTTCCGCCTTTTGTTCTGTCTCTTTTGCCTTCTCTTGTTCCGCCTCTTCCTTATCATCGAAAGACCTAAAGCATTGTTTCGGAAAAGCGGAGTCTTCTACCACTCTGCCACCGGAAAGTCCGTAGCGGGAAAAGCTAAGCTTTGCCTTTCCATAGGCACTTACCGGCTCCGGATTTTCCCTTGTGCCTCTGCCGTATTCCGCCTGAGAGCCGGCAAAGAGAAAGTACTTCACACCGTTTTGAAGCCCCCATTGGTAAAAGCCCTTACTCATCAAAAGATTTTGTTCCTGAATCTCCGGATTTTCTCTTCCCTTGGAGCCTACACCGTCCCAGGCAAAGTGGATAATGGCATCCAAGTCGTTTGGGACTAGAGACGCTAAAGCAAAGCCATCCCGGGAGAAGGCAGCTTCCCGGGAGAAACTGTCTTCTTGTTTCCTGATGTCTTCTGCCAAAACAAGTTCCCCTTCCTCTGCATAGGAGGAAAACGCCTTCATATCAACGGAAATGAGCTGAAGCCCCCTAAGGGACTCCAGCTTCTCTCTATTTTTACTCTCTTTTCGAACAATGCCATAGACCTGATGGCCTTGGGAAAGTAGCTCCATTGCGGTATAAATCCCCAGAAAACTACTTACCCCACTAATTAATATCTTCACAAAACTCCCTTATTGCTTGATTGTTCCCGCTTGAAAATACTTTGCATCTTCCTTTGAAAATGCTTCCCTTATTTCTTTCTGGGATAGAGCATAAGCATTTCCATTTCTTCTTCCGGAAGGAAGGGCGCCATATCCTCAAGAGGCGGGCTGAAGAGATTGCCCTCCGCATCTCTCTTGGCACTGGACTTTGGCAGGAACTGCTGCTCCATACTGACAAACACTTCACAAATCACGGGACCGCTCTGTCCTAAAGTCTTTTCAATCCCCTGCTCAAGCTCTGCATTTTCCTTGATGGAAACGTAAGGATAGCCGTAGGCATGGGCCAACTTTTCCAAATTCGGGAAGGACAGGTCACAGCCCTCCACACCGGAGTCCACACCGATTCCCACCAGGGGCTTTCCGAAGAAGCTGTTCTGGGTCTGGCGAATGGAGTGGTAGCCTCCATTGTTTACCACAAAAATCTTAATGGGCATCTGATGATGGATAATGGTTTGCAATTCCTGCAAATTCATCTGAATGGAGCCGTCTCCGGTCATTAAGAGAATATCCTTCCCCTGGTATGGAGGGTAAATTTCTCCCTTGCCCTTCCAATAAGGATCCTCAGAAAGACGCTTTTTCTCTTCCTCGGTAAAATCCACTACACCGTAGTAGGCACCGATAGCCGCCGGTAATCCGTAACCCATGGACGCCACACCGTCCTGACTGATAAAGCGGGTTCCCTTTTTAATGATATAACTCTGTCCGCCGGCAACACAGGGAGAACCGTTTCCCACCACGGTAATCTGGTCTTCTAAAGCTCTCTCCGAAAGCTTTTCCACAAGGGCGTAGACATTGGTGAGCTCCCCTTTCCGCTCCTCCAGATACTCCGGAAGTACGGTGGGATAGTTTGCCTGATAAAAACGGATGGTATCAAGCCAACTTAGCTTCTCATCCTGCTTTTCCGCTAAAATCTTTCCTGCCGCATCTTCCCGCACAAAGCCTTTCGCCTTTTCTCTGGAAATGCCCTTTCCGCCGGCAAAAAGAGGAAGCTTTTCTTCCTGCTTCAATAAATGCAGTAAAGCTTCTAAGAGAGCCTTGGCATCTCCATGAAGGGGAAGGTCACAGTGTACGGAGGGCTTTGCAATCTCTTCCAAATCAATGTCATTTTGCATCACATAGGCTTTAGGCGCCCATTCCCAGAAGCTGTATCCTACCTGACGAATATTTAAACGGGAGCCAATGCTTAAAATCACATCAGCATTTTGCACCGCCAGATTTCCCGGGCGGTCTCCTCTTCCTCCCGGACGGCCTGCATTTAAGGGATGGGTAGTGGGGAAGATGTCCGGAGCATTCCAGCCTAAAACCACGGGGATTCCCAGCTTTTCCGCACATTCTAAGAACAAGCCCTCCGCTCCCGCAATACGAACACCGTTTCCGGTATAGAAGATGGGATGCTCACTGCTCCGAATCTTCTCTAAAACTTCCTTTGCCAGAGGAAGGAAATCCTGCCAGTTCTGAATCCCGGTCTTTTCCTTCTTCTCTGTTCTGTCCTCTTCCAGGATATGCGGATTCTTCTCAGAAGATAAAGCCTTTAAAAGAGCCTCTTTCTCCGCATCCGACGCAAAATACCGCCGAAGAGCGGTGGCAGTCTCCGGATGGGAATCCTTCACCGTTCCCTCTGCCCAGCCGTCTCCTCCAGCCTCATAGCTTTCCGGGGAGAAGCCCAACAAATCCTCTTCCTCCACCATAAATCCCTGCACATCCACAGGAACGTCCAGCCAGCATGGTCCCGGACGCCCGGTCTGGCAAAGGTAAATCGCCTTTTCAATGGCATAACGCACCCGATAAGGGTCAATCAGCATCTCGCTGTATTTACACATGCAGGATACGGATTGCAGAATATCAAATTCCTGGTCTCCCATGGCACGGAGTGCTCTTCCGGACCAACGGGCGGTATTGTCGTGACGCACCTGACCGGATAGCACCAGCATGGGAATGGAGTCCAGATACGCTCCCACCACACCGGTAATGGCATTGGTACCGCCGGGGCCGGAAGTCACACATACAATTCCCGGTACATTGTGGATTCTGGCATAGCTTTCCGCCGCCATGGCACAAGCCTGCTCATGGTGCTGGTATAAGGTCTTGATTCCCTTATGGTGTCCTAAGGCATCATTCAGGTGCATTGCCCCTCCGCCAACCACAGAGAAATTTCTGCTCAGTCCCATGGAATAACATTTTTGGGCAATGTAGTCTGCTACACGAATCTTCATCTCCTGCTTCCTCCTGCTCTTGTTTACATTTCACACCTTACCTACACTTTGTAAGCCGGTTCTCCATTCTGCCATACTTGTTTTACCAGTTCTTCTATTCTTTAGAAGTTTTCTGTTCTTTACAAGCTATTCTTTACGAGCTTTTCTTTACAAGCTTTTCTTTACAAACTTTTCTTTGCTGGCAATTCCAAGCGGCTTACTGCGTTAGTTTTTACTGCTTTGAAACACTATTTTCAGCATCTTCATGCTTTTATAGCTCAGTCTTTTGGAATAGCCCACAGGCATTTTCCTTATATTCCCGAATCAGAGAAAGGTTAAACTCCTCTCCCGGAGCAGCTTCTCCCTCTCCTTCGAAAATATTCATCCCCAAAATCCTCTGTCCCGAAGCTAAAACACAATCCATAGCAATACGGTATTCCTGCTCTGTAAAGCCTTTTCCGAAAATGTCCTTATCCATAGAACAGTATAGAGGCAGCTGCACCAAACGAAGAAGGGAAGGAATGTGGGTCTTGGCTCTTCCGCTTTGAAAATCCCTATCCGTAAAACAATAAAGGCTGGTGTGCATCAAGGGGTCCCGAACCCCGGGATGCTTTGCGGCAAGCTCCCTTCTGGATTCCAGGCTATCCCCGCCTCCCTGCATAGGAACAAACTCATCCCCTAAGGTCATTAAAGCATCGTTAATGATTCCTTTTTCCTCTTCGGTGGCTCCCAAAAGCAAAATTCCCCTGCAATGGGGAAGGCGAACCATTACCTGCCGAAGCCAGGAATTGTGACAAAGCGCCCTTGCCTCCCGCCTCTTCAAATCCGCCTGATGGTCAAAAAGCAGAAGAATAAAGTCCTCCCGAAGTCTCTCTAAAAAAAACTTGGTCAAAAAGTGCATGGAAGCACAGTCAAAGAAATGCAATCCATAGGGGGAAATATTCTTTTCCAAGAGGCTTTTCCGAAAGCCCATGCAGCCTTGCTCCAATCTTTCCGGATAATAGCTTCCCTTTTCTCGAAGAGAAGAATACTCTTCTTTTCCATATCTTCCTTGAAAATCAAAAAAGGAAATCTGCTCTTTTTCCATGCCTTACTCCCTTCTTTCCTCTTCATCCCCTCAAGCCACTCTAAAGCTCTATTTTATACTTTCTATAAAGACAGTTCCATAGCCTATATAAAAACTGTATCCTAGCTTTATAACAACAATGCACTGTTCTCTAAAAAACAATTCCATGGCCTTTCGAAAACTCTTCTATACTATAAAAGAAAAGTCTGAAAATCTCCATAGTCTAAATTCATTAAGCAAAGCCCCTTTGCCGGAGCGGTGGGACCTGCCAGAGTGCGATCCTTCTTTTCCAAAATCTCTTCTAATTGGGAAAGGCTTATCCTTCCCCTTCCCAGCTCCAAAAGAGTCCCTGCCAGAATCCGAATCATGTGGTACAAAAATCCATTTCCCTCTACAGAAAAATGAAGATAATCCCCCTCCTCTTCCATGGAAAAGCGATAAATCTCCCGCACAGAGCTCCCCCCCTGTAGAAGACTTTGAGCCTTGGGATTGGCAAAGCTTCGGAAATCATGCTCTCCCTTTAAAAGCTCCATTCCCTCGGAAATTTTCCCGCAATCCAGAGGAAAGGTATAGTGATAGGCTGTCCTTCTGCGAAGGGGATTTTCCACTTTGCTCCGGCAAATGCTGTATCGATAAGCCTTCCTATGAGGAGTAAAGCGGGGATGAAAATCCTGCTGCACGGAGTAGGCTTCCATCACCCTGATATCCTCCGGCAAATAGCTGTTTAAGGCCCGTAAAATCTGTTCTCCGGAAACCTTCCCCTCCGTATCAAAGGAAAGAAGATTACCAAGAGCATGCACCCCCTGATCCGTCCGACTGGCTCCGATAAAGTTCTCCATTTTCCATGGAAAAAGATTACGGAGCTGCTCTTCTACGGTGCCTGCAATGGTAGAAAGCCCCTCCTGCTTTTGGAAGCCATGGTAGGACGTACCCTCATAGGCCAGTTTTAATACAATACGCTGTTCCATCTCTTCCTTTCTCTTGTTCAATCAGTACGCAGAAGACAAAGCTTCTTTACCTTCCCGAAAATATCTGCCATACCGAAAAAAGCATTCTCTCTTTGTCGTACTCTCCTTGTGATTTTATCCGGCAATACCGCCCTTGCAACCCTGTCCGCTTTATCTCTGCATGGTTCTGATTTTATGGTAGAGAGACAAATCGGCTTCCAATGGAAAGCGCCAACACTATAAGCAGGAAGAGGTAGGAAAGATAGTCTCTTCTTTCATAGTGGAGAGGCTTCATTTTCGTTCTACCCTCTCCTCCCTGATAACAACGGGATTCCATAGCCAAAGCCAGGTCATAGGCTCTTCGAAAGGCGGAGACAAAGAGGGGCACCAAAATCGGCACCATAGCCTTTGCCTTGTGAACGATTCCTCCGCTTTCAAAGTCTGCCCCCCTGGCCATCTGGGCCTTCATAATCTTATCCGTTTCCTCCACCAAAATCGGAATGAAACGCAGTGCAATAGACATCATCATGGCAATCTCGTGGATGGGTAAATGCAGCTTTTTCAAGATAGACAGCCCCTTCTCCATACCGTCTGTCAGCTCATTGGGGGTGGTGCAAAGGGTCATTAAGGAGCTGCTTAATACCAAAAGAATCAGTCGCACCGCCATCATAGACGCAATATGCAATCCCTCTTGGCTGATTTTAAGCATATAAAAGCGAAAAATCTCTTTTCCCGGTGTTAAAAACAGGTTAAAGCTCACCGACAGTAAAAGGAGGAACAAAACACTTTTCAAGCCCCGAACCATAAAGGAGAAGGGAACATTGGAAAGCTTAATCAATAAAAGCAAAACCAGAGCCAGAAAAATATAGGCAGTCCAGCTGTTTACAATGAACAAGGCAATCAGAAACAAAAAGGTTCCTGCCAGCTTCACTCTGGGATCCAGTCTATGAAGAAGGGAGTCTACCGGGTAGTACTGCCCTAAAGTAATTTCTCTAAGCATTTTCCCCTCCCTTTCTCTTTTTATAGGCAGAAAGAATCATTGCCTTCGCTTCCTCTACCGTATTCTTCTTAGGGAAGGACAAGCCCTTTTCCTCCAAGCTATACAAAAAAGCACGAATCTGGGGCAGTCCTAAGCCCAGTTCCTCCATTTCCTTTTTATGGGAAAATACCTCCTCCGGGCTACCCTGCCGAATACATTCTCCCTGATTTAAGACAAAAACCTCCTCCGCATAGCGAGCCACATCATCCATGGAATGAGAAACCAGGAGGATGGTCATGGCATAGCGCTCCTGCAAATGGGCAATCACTTGAAACAGCTCTTCTCTTCCTGCCGGATCTAAGCCTGCGGTGGGTTCATCCAAAATCAAAAGCTCCGGTTCCATAGCCAGCACGCCCGCAATAGCTACCCTTCGCTTCTGTCCGCCGGAAAGTTCAAAGGGAGACTTCTGCCATAGAGCTTCTTCCACTCCCATGCTTCTTAAAGCCTCTTCCGCCTCTTTCCTGGCTTCCTCCAAAGATAGGCCCTGATTCTTCGGCCCGAAAAGCACATCCTCGAAAACCGTTTCCTCAAAAAGCTGATACTCGGGATACTGAAAGACCAAGCCTACCTTGAAGCGAAGTCCTTGAAAATCAAAGCCCTCTTCCCGGAAGGAAAGTACCCCTTCCTTTTCCACTTTTCTTTTCTTACCCTTCCAGAACAAAAAGCCCTTATCCTGTAGAATCAGGGCAGGATTCTTCCGAAAATGTACGGAAATCTCTCCTGTTTCCGGCTTAATCAGACCGTTAAAATGCTGTAAAAGGGTGGATTTTCCCGAACCGGTGTGGCCAATCAGGGCGGAAAAGCTTCCCCTTTTAATGGAAAGATGAATGTCCTTTAAGGCATAGCTTTCCATGGCAGTGCCCTTCTGGTAAATGCAGGAAAGATTTTCCACTTTCAGAATAAAGTCCTTTTCTATTTCCTTGTCCTTTTCATTTTCCGTTTCTTCTAAAGAGGGCGTGGGAGTTTGAGAATCTACTCCCTCAGCACTCCTTACTCCAGAATTGTCTGTCTCCAAGCTTGGCAACGCATCGGATTTGCCTTCCGTATCCTCCTGTTTTCGCACCTGCTCCATCTCTTTCACAAAGGAATCCTCCCCGAAGATAGCAAGCAATTCCTCCACCAGCTCCTCTTCCTTTAAAATTCCCTCCGAAACCGGCATACCGGAAAGACGAAGCTCATGGGCCAAGTCCGTAATCAAAGGCACATCCATCCGTAAAGACTTTAGCTCCTCCACCTTGGAAAAGATTTCCTTCGGCGTACCGTCCAATACCAGCTTCCCTTGATCCATAAGAATAATTCGATCCGCATCCACCGTCTCTTCCATATAGTGGGTAATCAAGATGATGGTGATGCCCTTCTTTTGGTTCAGCTCCCGAATGGAACGAATCACCTCCGCTCTACCGCTGGGATCCAGCATGGCGGTAGGCTCATCCAGTACAATGGTTTTCGGCTCCATAGCCAGAGTTCCTGCAATAGCTACCCTTTGCTTTTGTCCGCCGGATAAGTGATTAGGAGACTTCAGGCGGTAGGCTTCCATATTGACTGCGTCCAGAGCATCTGCCACCCTCTTCCAGATTTCCTCTGTAGGAATACCGATATTTTCCGGACCGAAGCCCACATCCTCCTCCACCACGGAGGCAATAATCTGGTTGTCGGGATTTTGAAAAACCATGCCCACCTTTTCCCTGATAGGAAAAACATTGGCCTCCTCCCGGCTGTCCATACCGGAAATAATCACGCATCCCTCCGTAGGAATCTGTAAAGCATTAAAAAGCTTTGCCAGTGTGGATTTTCCGGAACCGTTGTGGCCCAGCACACAAACAAAGCTTCCCTCTTCGATTGTGAAATTCAAATGAGAAATAGCGGAAAGTTTCTCCACTACCTCATCATTTTCGTCCCTTCGTACGTATTCGTAAGTACAATCTTTTACTTCTATATTATTCAAAAATTTTCTCCTAAAGAAATACACAATAAATCCTAGTCAGTATATCCCTTAGCATGTGAAAAGGCAATGAAATGCGGTTCTAATCGTCAGCTCATGCTTCATCATAGTCTTAATATGTCCATTTAAATTGTTTACTCCTTTGAAAAACAAATGTAAAAATGCCTTTTCCTGCAAAGAAATATGCTACACATAGCATCAGTAGAATAAAAAAGTCCTTAATCCCTGCTGTTTGATAAATCAATAGAGCGTAAAAATGGGAACCTGCCGATAGCGGATTGGTATACTGCAAATATTCCGGTAAAGAAAGGATACTACCGGAAAGAAATAAAAACAGATAACCCACAATGCTGACAAAGGAGGCCATTTTCGTAATAATGAGGGTTAAGGCAGACAGTACATAGGATATTCCCATACAGCCAAAACACACCAAGATAACAATATAAAAATGTTCGAATCGAAAGCTCAGTTTTATAAACAAAGAAGCTATCCCTATGCAAACCAAGGCTTTTACACTGTTAATCATAAACCAGATTAAGGTTTTCACGCTAATGATTTGCATAATGGAATATGGTTTAATCATCAGGTTTTGCAAAGTTCCCATTTGCTTTTCTGTAGATATACATAAAGACGCTTCCGATAAAACACCATTTACCAAAACCCATAGAAGATAAGCAAAGAGTTTTTCCTCTTGTTCTCCCTCCGTATTCATGACAATCACGAGCAACAAAATGTCGGTTAACAGGCCCACAATATAATCCGGATAATAGCTGGCCGCCTCTATCAGACTTTTTTTAAATTCAGCCTTAATCAGTTTCATGGAAAACCTCCAGCAATATTTCTTCCAAGTCTCTTTCCTTTTTTCTTATTTCCATAATTTCATATTTTCCATAATAGCTTTGATAAATATCCTGAAAACTTCCCCGAATCGTGTCACTTTCCATTACGCTATCTTTTATATAAGAGACCGTATATAAATCTTTGTCTTCGTAATCTGTTTTATCAAAAGCATGGACGACTCCATCCTTTAAAATCAGTATTCTACTTTGAAGCTTTTGTACTACATCCATTTGATGAGAGGTGAGTAATACTGCAATTTTCTCTGTTTTTATAATGGTATTCAATGTCTGAATAACAGATAACTTACTCTGAATATCCAGCCCCAAAGTAGGCTCATCCAAGAGCAAGAGCTTCGGAGAAGACATTAGGGCAATCAATAAAGCCAACTTTTGTCGCATTCCTCGAGAATAAGTCCCTACAGCTTCGTGGATTGCTTCTTTCAATTCAAACAAAGAAATATAAGTTTTTATTTTCTCGTTCCCGGAATCAATGTTCTGTAGTCCGGAAAAGTACTCAATATTTTGCCATCCGGTAAGATAATCATAGACATTCACACTGGATTCCAGCAAAGCATTTACCTTGGAAAAATACTCCTCATTTTTATACGTGGAAATGTCTCGTCCCTCCAAGAAGATAGAGCCCGCATCTGCCTGCAGCATGCGAAGGATACAGTTAATTAAGGTAGTCTTTCCGGCCCCATTATTCCCAAGCAAACAGACGATTTCTCCTTCATTGATGGAAAGATTCAGATTCTTCAAAACTTCTTTTGCCTTAAAACTCTTCTTCAAACCCTTGATTTCCAGCATTTACTATCTCCTTGATTACTTACAATACTTTTCTATAAAATATTGAGACCTTCCAAGATATCTCTATCCTGGAAGGCCCAAACAAATATGCTAAAGAAAATCCCTTTTCGCATACGATACTGTATTTCTTTTTTGCATTACTTTACCCACTGTCCTCTTTCATTTAAACGGAAGCCGGAAATAGTAGTGTTCTTCGCCATTGCCCCGTCCTCTTTGAAATAATAGTAAACCGTGTTTCCGTTTTCCTGTAAGGAAATCCAGCCCGTTCTCATGGCACCGGAATTGTCAAAGTAATATTGCTCCTTGCCGATCTGCATGATGCCGTTGGAAAGCATAGCCCCACAGCGGTCATCCTTTTCCGGACGAAGATAATACCACTTCTGGTTAATGAATCTCCAGCCGGTCTTCATATCGCCGTTGACCGGGTCCAAATAGTACCAGTCCCCATAGCTATTCTTAAACCATCCGGTTTCCATCTCCGCCTGTCCGTTGAAATGGTACCAATGTCCATTCCACTCCACCCAGGTGTTGATGGCAGGCTGGCTGTTGGGGAAACGGAAATACCACTTTCCGTTGCTTTGGCTAAAACCGATAGTACTAGGAATGTTGGCAGTTCCGGAATTGTTCTGTCCGCTCTGTCCCTGTACCTGATTTTCACTGTACTTTCCTTCTCCGTTGGAACGGGTGCTTTGCTGGATATCCAAAACCTCGGACTCCGCTTCCTCAGAGGACTTTCCCGCCTTCTTCTGCTCCTCGGTATAAGGAATGGTCTTTACGGAAAATGTATAGCTTCCCTCCTCTGTCATCCAAGGATAAAAATTCAGGCTTAACGCATCTGTGGTAATCTTTGCCAGTCTTCTACCTTCTTTGAACAGGCTTACCTCATAGACGCCGGAACCGTTTTCCGGAGCAGTCCAACGAGCTCTTCCCAGAGAATTACTGTCCCACTGCAAATTATCCGCCATGGAATACTGCCCCTGAACCGCTCTTAGCTGAATCAGAAGCTCAAGCTCTGTGGAACTGATTCTCTTGGCACTAATCAGAGTTCCGTTGGTCACCCGAACATTGTTGCTGTTATAGGCACCGAAGAACTGGTAATAGAGAGTATCTCCATTGCTCTTATCCCGGCTGTCCGCCACAAGATAAAGCTGTACCTTGGGAGTGCTTCCCACGGTAATGTCTCCTGCATTTCCGCTGTCTACCCACTGAACCGCATCCACGTGGTATTTGTCGCTGTCCCCTGTGGAAAAATCGCCTTCACTGATATTTCCAAGACTATCTCCCGGATCCAGATTCCGAAGTCTTTCCTCTACCTTAATTCGAATCATATTGATGTTGCTGATGCTATCCTTCGCAAAAGCAGGCATGCTTAAAGAAAAAAGCATTGTGGCCATAAAGGCTAAAGACAGCCCCAGGCGCTTTCCTGTATTTTGAAAAAATCTAATCATACAAAACCTCCTGTTCACATTTCCTCTCAGTATAAGGCGGGTGCACAGGGGAAAACAAGTGCTTTTCTCTTACAATTCCGGAACAGCCGACTTGCCGCAGACCTTAAGACATTCTGCAATCCCGTAGCTCTATTACAGCAATTTGATTTCTTAAGTCCTCTTTATCCACTTTCCATTGGTAAAGTCGGGAATGGCTACCGGCTGTCCCCCAAGAGCAATAGACTCCTCCGCCAGGGCGGTAATGCTCATCCAGCTGGCCATATCATACACATCTATCGGCATGGGCCGGCCTTCCTGCAGGCAACGGATAAAGTCGGAGAAAATCAGATAATCCATGCCCCCATGTCCCTTCTTCACCCCCGCCTTCAGATAGTCTTTCCACAGGGGATGCTCATATTTTTCCCGGAAACGCTCCACATTTCCCCACTGCTTCTTCCATTCAAAATGATCCTTTGCTCCCTCATCCCCATCCAGGAAGATAGAAGCATTGTCCTCCATATACATCCCCTTCGTCCCCTGTACGGTGAAGCCCCGGGAATAGGCTCTGGGCAGGGTGGTATCCAAGGTCAGTAAAATGCTTTCCCCATTACTGCATTTGATGATGGTATTGACCACATCCCCCTGCTGAAATACCGTATTTTGCAATGCCTTGTCCTCCGGCTTTTTTTCCTTGATATACTCTCTAAGGCCTGCTGCCTTGGAAGCCATGGAGCAAAGGCTTAACATACGGTTTCCCCGGTTGATATGAAGCACCCTGGCAATCGGTCCTAGCTCATGGGTAGGATAATTTTCCGTATTGCGATGAATGTAATTTTCCAAACGGTAATGGCGGTTTTCCTTTCCAAAGGAGATTTCCTCCCGCAAATCATGCTTATAGCCCCCTTCGCAGTGCACAATCTCTCCCAGAACCCCCTCCTCCGCCATGCGGTAAACCATCATTTCATCCCTGCCATAGACGCAGTTTTCCATAAACATAATGGGAGTCTTTGTTTCCTCATAGCAATCCACCAGATTCCAACACTCCGACAGGGTATAGGCTCCCCCCACCTCGGAGGCCACCGCTTTTCCTGCCCGCATGGCCGCCATGGCTATTTCACTATGAGTATCCCAGGATGCACAAATCACAATCGCATCCAAATCCTCCATGGAAAGCATCTCCCTATAGTCGGAGAAGGTCTTAGGTCTTTCCCTTCCCATCTCCACTAAAGCATCCGCCACTTCCTTCTGCCGATCCGAATAAACATCACAAAGTGCAATAAAATCCACATCCGGATGCTCACAATACACATTTTTTACTAAGTCCGCCCCTCTTTGCCCAAGACCGACAACCCCAAGCTTCACCATCTTTCCCATAACCCATCCTTTCCCGCCGTAATTAGCGCCCTTGATCCTAATTCTGACCACTATTCTATCACGATTCCATTTCAGAAAGCTTTCCCCTATGGATAAAAGATTTTCACTATCGCATACAGTAGTTCATCCCTCATTTGCATTCCTAGCTATGCTGGAACTATTTTGATAGTTTTACCTGTGTCAGCGAAGGGTTTTCTTTAAGAAGAGGCAAAATATGTTCCCGATCCGTCATCATACTTATCTGCGCTTTATTAAAAGCATAATTAATGTAATTTATCAAATCATATTTCGAAAATCTCGGAAACCGCATAAAGACGGTATACTTTGGACTTTGTTAATTATTCCTGCTAAAAAAGTGCAGTAGTAGGCACACAAACACCATAACTACTGCACTTTCATTATAAATCACTTTTTCAGTAATATAGGACTGAAAAGGGAGTCTGGGCTCAACCCTTCTTATATCTGCACTCATTAAAAGCCAACAAAAAAGAACTGTGAAGAATTATCTTAGACAGGTTTTCGGTAATATAGGTCTGAAAGGGGGAGTCCGGGCTCAACTCTGCTTATGTCTGCACTTATTAACAGCCAACAAAAAAGAGCTGCGAAGAATTATCTTAGACAGGTTTTCGGTAATATAGGTCTGAAAAAGGAGTCCGGGCTCAACCCTACTTATGCCTTACTCACTAACAGCCAACAAAAAAGAAGCTGCGAAGAACTATTATAGACAGGTTTTCGGTAATATAGGTCTGAAAGGGGGTAGTCTGAGCCCGTCAGTACTTACTGAAAGCGAGCTAAAGCGAAGCTCGAAGTTAGTACTGCTACGTGGCGAGGCTAGCGGGAGCGTGCCCCATTTTCAGACCTATATTACATAGAAAACCGTCTTACCTCTTCACAACTCCTTTTGTAGGCAAAGTCAGCGAGAGCATGCCCCACTTTCAGCCCTATTTTCCATGAAAACCTTATTAATTCTTCACAGCTCCATCATCATACAAATGACAGCAAACCTTATGCCCATTTCCCATATCCTTCTCTTCCGGCACCTTGCTCTTGCAGATTTCCATGCACTGGCTGCAACGGGTATGGAACTTACAACCCTCAGGAGGATTGGCGGGGGAAGGAATACTTCCTTCCAGAATAATACGATTCATCTTCGCCTCCGGATCCGGAATCGGAATCGCGGAGAACAAAGCCTTGGTATAGGGGTGGAGAGGATTGGCAAAGATATCCTCCGTATTTCCGAACTCCACCAGATTTCCAAGATACATTACGCCAACCGTATCCGCAATATGCTCTACCACGGATAAGTCATGGGAAATAAAGAGGTAGGTCAGCTTATACTTTTCCTGTAAATCCTTCAAAAGGTTGATAATCTGCGCCTGAATGGATACGTCCAAGGCGGATACCGGCTCATCACATACCACAAACTCCGGATTTAAGGCCAAGGCTCTGGCAATACAGATTCTCTGTCTTTGTCCGCCGGAGAACTCATGGGGATAACGGCCCTTATGGAAGGGCTGTAAGCCACAGTTATCCATAATGCGGTCAATGTAGTCCTCGTACTCCTCCTTGGGAACCAGATGATGCTCTTTTACTGCCTCTCCAATGATTTCGCCAACGGGAAGTCTGGGAGAAAGGGAGGAGAAGGGATCCTGGAAGATAATCTGCATCTTGGTACGCATTTCGTTTAGGGCGGACTTGGAAAGATCATAAACCTCTTTTCCGTTAAACAGCACATCTCCCGCTGTCTTCTCTCCGCTTAAGCGTAAAATGGCTCTTCCTGTGGTGGTCTTTCCGCAACCGGACTCGCCCACCAAGCCCATGGTACTTCCTCTTTTGATGGAGAAGGAAATGCCGTCAATGGCCTTCACCTGTCCCACCACCGTATTAAAGAAGCCTCCACGAATAGGGAAGTATTTCTTTAAGCCACGGACTTCTAAAATATTGTCTTCATTTTCCCGGACAGTCTTTGCTTCTGTCTCCTTTAAAATGCTATTTTCCATTATTTCCTCGCTTCCTCATCATACAGGTAGCAGCTTACTCTGTGGGTCTCAGTCAGGCTGATTTCACCGGGGTAAGCCCCATCACAGCAAGCCTTCCGCTTGTCGCAACGATCTCGGAAGTAACAATAATTTGGCATGTTAATGGGGTTTGGCACCTTTCCGGGAATGGAATAGAGCTTATCCACATGCTTTCCTACCACAGGCTTGGAAGCCATCAAACCGATGGTGTAGGGGTGGGAAGGATTGGAAAAGATTTCCTTCGCCGTTCCCGCCTCTACCACACGACCGGAATACATAACCACCACATAGTCCGCCATTTCCGCAATTACCCCAAGGTCATGGGTAATCAGCATAATGGAGGAGTTAATCTTGTCCTTTAAGCCTCGTAACAAATCCAGAATCTGTGCCTGAATGGTTACGTCCAAGGCTGTTGTAGGCTCATCCGCAATAATTAACTTAGGAGAGCAGGCCAGAGCCATGGCGATTACGATACGTTGCCGCATACCGCCGGAAAGCTCGTGGGGATACATATTGTAAACGCCCTCACTGTTGGCAATGCCCACCATTTCCAAAAGCTCAATGGTACGCTTCTTCGCCGCCTCTTTCGTTTCATAACCGCTCTTATGGAACAAAAGCACCTCATCCACCTGGTCTCCGATTTTGAAAACCGGATTTAAGGAGGTCATAGGCTCCTGGAAAATCATGGACATAAAGTTTCCTCGAAGGTGCTGCATCACTGTCTCAGGGGTCTTGGTAATATCGTAAACCTTATCTCCCGTATTTAAGCGAATGGCTCCGTCCACAATCTGTCCCTGAGGCCGCTGTAAAAGCTGCATCAGAGAAAGGCTGGTTACGGATTTTCCGCAACCGGACTCTCCCACTACCCCCACGGTTTTTCCCATAGGAACGGAAAAGCTCACGGAATCCACACTCTTTACCGTTCCGGCATCCGTGTAGAAATAGGTCCGAAGATTCTCAAACTCCACCGTATTCTCCGGATTCTTCATCTCCGTCAAATACTCTGATTCCGGGACATTTTTCCGCTTCCGCTTTTTCTCTAAGGCAGCGGTGATTTTTCTATTTTCTTTCGATATCCTCCGGGATTCTTTACCGGAGAGATAACCGTCTTCTCTTGCCATTTTCTATCCTCAACTCATCTTCCTACAGCTTTCCAAGGCAAATGCCGGAAAGCATGATTTTTTACCGAAACCTTTTATCGCTTCATCTTCGGGTCAAAGGCATCTCGCAAGCCGTCTCCCACCAGGTTAAAGGCCAACACGGTAAGCAATAGGCAGACACCGGCAGGAATCCAAATGAAGAGATAGTTACTTAAGACATAGGTATTGTTAACATCGTTAATGATATTTCCCCAGGAAGCAAAGGGGAACTTTACACCAAGTCCCAGGAAGGACAATACCGCCTCTGTCAAGATTACGCCTCCCAAGCTCATGGTACAGGTAACAATGAGCTGAGGAATAACGTTTGGTAAAAGGTGTCGGAAGATTCGGTTTACGGGCTTAATGCCTGTAGCCTCCGCCGCAGTCATAAATTCCTGCTCTCTTAAAGTAAGAATCTGTCCACGTACCAATCTGGTGATGGAAGGCCAACCGAAAAATCCCAGAATAATCATCAGGTAAAACATACGAATCTGGGGATCCACTCTCATCGCATCCATAGCCGCACCGATGATGATGTAGATTGGAATGGTGGGAATGCAGTAGAAAATATCCACAATTCGCATGATTAAGGAATCAATCCAGCCTCCGAAGTATCCGGAAATACCGCCCAGAAGCATTCCCAAAACGGTTTCGATAATCACAACTACGAAGCCGATATAAAGAGAAACTCTTCCGCCGTACATCAGTCTGGTCAACATATCCATACCGTTCTTATCGGTTCCCAGAGGATGGGCCTTACTGGGTGGAGAATAAGAGTCATAGACCATCTGCTCTCTGCTTTGCAGAATATTATAGGTTTTGGAGGTGGCGTCATATTCCATGGTATAGTTTGCCTCTACTCCGTCATCGTCGGTAAAGCTAAAGCTGGTAGCTCCCGCCTGAATCTGCTCCAGAAGCTCTTCCTTAAACTTCTGGGAGAAGGTCACATCGCTCATAATGGCATTCACCACATAACGGCTGGCATAGGCATAGGCTGTTCCGTCCTTTGTTACGGTTCCATCCTCGGAAAGGGTATAGCTGCTGCCTCCATCAGTAAATTCCTTTTCTCCGTTTGCCAAGGCCTTTAAAATGCTTAGCTGCTCCGCAAAAGGAATCTGTCCTGCTCCGGAAACGGAAGTCACGGTATCCACTGCCGCAAAAGCTACCGGGTCAGAGCTTCCCTTCTTTGTAATGATATAGAAGTCTTTTCCCGCCTCTTCATAGCTATAGTCTACGCCTCCTGCGGCAAACTCTGTCAGCTTCTTTCCCTTGGCCAATACGAACTGGGCCTGGGCAAGGGCAGGGAAACTGTCCTTTTCCGCCTGCTGATAACGAAGCTCCGTGTTCACCTTAACGCCGGCATACTTCTGGCTTTGGCTGTCCTTACGATAGAAGAGCTGAGACTCTCCGTAGGGCATTAAGGCTCCTCCTAAGAAAGAGAAGAGAAACATGAAAATCAAAACCACCATACCCAAAACCGCAATACGGTTTCGGAAAAAACGCTTTGCCACCATTGCTCCGGGGGAGAGGGTTTTGACACGACGGTCATCACTTAAAGAATATTCAGCATTCTTCGATGCATTAGCATCGCTATACTCTTCCGTATTCTGCACAGTTTCTTGTGTAGTTTTATCTACAGAATTTTCTAAATCAGACATCTTTTCCCCTCCTTTCCTAATCAATACGAACTCGAGGATCTACCACGGCATATAAAATATCCGTTAGCAGGTTTCCAATCAAGGTCAAAACGGCAATAAACACTAAGTAAAACATGGAGAACGGAATGTCTCCTGAAATCATAGCCTGATAAGAGGTGTAACCGATTCCCGGAATGGAAAAGAGCTGCTCCGTAATCATGGCTCCGGAAAATAATCCGGGAAGAGAGGTGCCCCAGATGGTTACCAGCGTAATCAAAGTATTTCTGAAGGCATGATGATAGATTACCCGTCCCTCGGAAAGTCCCTTGGCTCTTGCGGTACGGATATAATCCGAATTTAATACCTCCAGCATATTGGTACGAATATATCGCATATACGCTCCGATGCTGGCAATCAGAAGGGTAAGAATCGGTAAAACCAGGTGTAAAGCAATATCCATCTTCTTTCCGCTTGGAGAAAGAATATCGTAATTTCTTCCCACCAGTCCGCCTAAGTCGAACCATTGTAATTTCACGGAAAATACCAGCTTCAAAAGAGAAGCTGTGAAGAAGGTAGGAAGGGAAATTCCTGCCAAAGCTACGATAGAAATCACATTATCCTGCCAGGAATACTGCTTGGTTGCCGCAATAATGCCCAAGGGCACGGAAATAGCAAATTCCAAAACCATAACCACAAAGCTCATGATAAAGGAAATACCCACTACCTCTTTAAATTTCTGGGTAACCGGCACGGTGTACTTCCAGCTGTCTCCGAAGTTTCCTCGAAGAGCCTTGCCCAACCAGGCAAAGAATCCGGGAACGATTCCCTTGTCCATGCCGTAAGTAGCCTCCAACTGCTGCATCCACTCTTCAAAGCTTTTGGAGCCGGGCTGTTGAGACTTCTGTCTGGCGATCTGCTCCAAATAGGAGGTTGGTAGAGATCGCATTAAAATATAAAGCAAGAAAGCCACGATAAACAGAATCACTACGGACCATAATAATCGTTTGATAATATACTTTTTCACTGAAAAACCTACTCTTCCATATCAAGAATAGCCGCATTCCTAAAGCTTCAGGAAACGCGGCTATTACCCGAAAAATGTAGACGGAACAATCCGTTTACTTTTACTTTGCTAATTGAAGATTCTCAACTTCAGCATACCACTTATAGAATGGGCTGATATCCGGAGTAATGGTATCCACCTGAACACGCTGTGCAGAGAAGATGGTTACTTCCTTTCTCTGGTAGATTGGTACCTCGCAGGACCAGTCGATAATCTTGTCAAGACAAGCCTTATACATGGTCTTACGGTATTCCTGATCAGTTGACTCTCTTGCCTGAAGAATCATGGCATCTAAGTCCGCATCCTCAATCTGGTACTGGTAGTTGGAACCTCCGGGATTAGCACCACCATTTGCAATATCGGAGTAATATATCTGGAACATATCCGGATCCGGTGTTGCCTGCCAAGCCGCACACCACATCTCTGCCTGCTTAGCCTGAAGCTTGTTCCACAGGTCGGCACTGTTGGAAATATCGTTAATGGTAAGCTTCATACCGATTTCCGCAAAGGCCTTCTGTGCCTCTGTCAAAATCATAAAGGAGGGGTGGTCTCCGGTTCCGGAACCGGGGATGATAACCTCATATTCCATCTTTGCCCCTGCAGGAGCTGCAGTAATCTTTCCGTCTGCCACGGTGTAGCCTGCCGCCTCTAAGAAGCCTAAAGCCGCCTTCTTTGCTGCTGCATATTTATCCTCATCGGACATTCCTGATGTATAAATTGGTTCTCCCTTTGCATCCTTGGAGAAAGCAATCTGATAGCCGTCATCGGTAGGCTGAGGTGCTGCCCAGGAAGTATTGGTAATCGGATAATTGATTACACTTGCTCTGTCTCCATAGTAGCTGCTTACCGCAAGGTCTCTGTATACAGAGAAAATAGTGGCAAAGGCACGACGAAGATTCTTGGAAGCTTCACTTCCCGGCTCATTGTTTACAGAAACATTGTGGGCATTAATACCGATATATCCATATCCTAAGGCATCTACAGCAGAGGTATAGATCTTGTCTCCGGAGATTTCTCCGTTGCTGTTTGCCTTCTTAATGGCATCTGCAATCTCATTGGTATAGCTTGGGTTGGTTACATCTGCTGTTCCTGTCAAGACTGCATTTACACGGTCAGGCTGTGCAACATAGTTCACCTTCAAACTCTTGGTCTTCGGTGCGCCGAGAAAGTAGTTCTCGTTTGCCTTCATGGAAACCACACCGTTTTCATATTTCTCAAAAACGTAGGCACCTGCACCTAAAGGCTGAGTGGTCTTTGCACGAACACTGCTTAAATCTCCCTTGGGGAAACCGAACTTATTGTTCGCATAGTCATACTGGGCAGGATCTCCATAGTAGTGTAATGGAGAGATGGCCATAGCAAGCTGATAGATTGCCTGAGCGTCCACCTTGGTGGTAATAACACGTACAGTGTTGTCTCCGGTCTTCTGAATACCGCTGATATTGGGAGCGGAATTACCGGTCTCCACACCGACTGCGTAGTCCTTGTAGCTTTCCATTAACTCGGTAAATGGAGTACCTGCACTTTCTGCAGAACTCATATCCTTTACACTGCCGTCGTACTTTGCTACCATGGCATTGAAGAAATCCATGGCTGTTGCATCTTCCTTCAATCCTTCATAGCCATAGTTTGCCGCGAATGCCGCTACGGAATCTCCTTCCTTGTTGCTTCCGCTGGAAATTAAAGAATCCTCAATTTCCTTTACAAAGGCCTCTGCAGCCTTCTTGTAATCTGCCCAGAACTTTGTCTGCTGTTCCTCTGTCCACTTGGAGAAGTCCTTATTATCCTCTCCTGCAGCCAGAATCAGCTTAAAGAGGGGCTCCATACCCTTTCTGTATTCTTCCATACCCTGAATCGGTACGGAATAGAAGGAAGCTGATCCGTCATAGGTAGGATCTGCAAAAACATACATGGAGAAAATAACATCATCAACAGTTAAAGGCTTGCCATCAGAGAATTTTACACCATCCTTTATAGTAAAGTCATAGTATACGGTACCGTCTGCATTCTCGGTAACAGCTAGGTCTGAAATTCCCTTATAACTGTATTCCTTTCCGTTATATTCCTTGGTCTCTCCCTCAATGCCTTTGTAAATAATGGCACCGCTTCGATCTATGGGTAAGAGTGGGGCTGTGACAAAATTCACTACATCCTGATCCGGTACAGTCTCAGCGAAAAACGGAGAAAACTTGGAGCTGAACTCATCCTGAGCAAAAACCAGGGAACCGTCGGTATTTCCGCCGGCTTCTTGACCGCTTTCGCCCTGAGCCTTTGTTCCGTCCTCCGCCTTCTTGGGAGAGCATCCTGCCAATGCGGAAAGCGCCATCACTGATGCAAGCAGTGATGCCATAATCGCTTTTCTTTTCTTCATACTACTTCCTCCTTTTAGTAATTTTTTGGCTTCCTTTCAAACTGCATTTTCATTCATTATAGACCGTTCTTTCCTCCATCTTCCAAGAGGAAAAGCTCTGTTTTAACTTCCGCCAAAACAGGATGGAAAAAACGATAAATCCCAAAAGCAAAGCAAAAACCAATGCCTCTCCTACAAGCCCTCCATCTCTACCCCCACGCAAGAGATAAATCCCCTGGAAAAGAAGAAGGATTCCTGCAAATAGGAAGGAAAGAACCACATTTCCCTCCAAAGGAATGAAGCTTCTTTGATAGGTCCAACCGTCCACCATACCTTTCTTCCTAAGATAGCCCAGGAAACGAACAGAGGCTAAAAGCACTTGAATGATGCACATACCATAGGGCAAGGTCAGAAAAAGCTTGTGGGATAGGGCAACCTTAGAGAAAAATCCCGGAATCAAGAGAAAAGGAAGCTGAAAGAAATAACAAGCAATCAGAAGCCGTTTTTCTTTTTTTTGCAATTCCAAAGGCCGTATATCTTTATACAGCTTTTTTCTTGCTTCATCTGCCTCCCTGGAAAGAACGCCGCCTTTTCCATAGGGCGTCCTAAACATTCCCATGCTTTCTCCTCCATTGTTCCGTCCTATAATGAAAAATATTGTGATCTCCTGAAACTTATTCTTTCTCACTTAATTAGTTCATGATTTAAAAATAAGAAAATTTCTTGTATCTCACAATAATTTAACCCATAGCTTACCTGTATTTTTATGCTACGTCAATTATATTTATAGAATAAGAGATATTCCTGATTATATTTTCTTTCTTATTTTGCCAATTTTGTTTATATAAACTTTATCATTTTTTTGCATTTTGTTATTTCATTCTTCTATAACTACTCTATCATTTATTTTGTTTTAGCTGTTTTACGCAGTATTTCTTTGCTATTCTTATACAAATACGCCAGTATTTACACTATGGTATCAAAAAAAGAGGAAGCCGGGCTTCCTCTTTTTTAGCAACTTTGTTCTATTCGTTTTGTAAAATATTATACAAGCTCTAAAAGAACTTCCATAGCAGCGTCTCCCTTACGAAGACCTACCTTTACGATTCTTGTATATCCACCGTGACGGTTCTCGTACTTTGGTGCAATCTCTTCAAAAAGCTTCTTCGCCAAGTCTAACTTCTTGGTGTTCTTCTTTCTTCCGGCTGCTTCTTGAGGTCTAACAGTTGGAACATAGGTAGCTGCAAGAATCTGACGACGAGCCTGCAAACGGGAAGGCTTATCCTTCTGGATGGACTTCTCTACTTCCTCATAAACGGTAACCTTCTTACCGTCTTTCACTTCTTTAACGCGCTTTCCATCCGCATCCTTCTTTGCAACCTTTGCATTAACGACAACCATCTCATAGTTGTCTTTCTCTCTTACTGCCAAAGCAATAAGCTTCTCTACCTGCTTGCGAACTTCCTTCGCTCTAGCCTCAGTAGTAAAAATCTTTCCATGCTCCAATAAAGAAGTGGTTAATGCACGAAGCATTGCCTTTCTCTGGTTTGAAGCTCTTCCTAACTTTCTATAATTTGCCATGTTTTCTCCTTATCCGTGCTTTTTAGTCTTACCGGTTGGCCTTACTGTTATCTATTCTTCCGGAAATGATAATCCCAGATTCAAATCTCTTAACTTCGCCAAAACTTCCTCAAGAGACTTTCTTCCCAGGTTACGAACCTTCATCATATCCTCCGGTGTCTTGGAGGTTAACTCGGACACTGTGTTGATTCCTGCTCTCTTCAAGCAGTTATAGGAACGGACACTTAATTCCAGTTCATCAATATTCATTTCCATTACTTTGCCCTTTTCATCTTCGGGCTTATCCACCATAAGCTCTGTTGCAGCCACTTCTTCAGAAAGCGCTACAAACAAATCCAGGTGCTGAAAAAGCATTTGTGCCGCCTTGGAAATCGCATCTTCCGGAGACATACTTCCGTTGGTATATACATCCAAAGTCAATCGATCATAGTCCGTCATATTTCCTACACGGGTATTCTCGATAGACATATTTACTCTTTCCACAGGAGTATACAAAGCATCAATGTCCTGATATTCCTTTGGTGCTTCTACTCTTCCTTCTGCCTTTTCTCCGGAGTAACCCTGTCCTCTACTGATAAAGAGGGAAATGGAGCCTTGGGCTCCCGCCTCTACAGTAGCAATATGCTCTGTAGGATTACTCAGCTTAAGTTCCGACTCTCCAATAAAATCTTCAGCCAGAATCTCGGACTTTCCGGATAAATCAACGGAAACTTCCAGACTTTCCACTTCCTCCGGCAAAATCACCGCAATGCTCTTAAGATTGGTTAAGAGCTCAGGGAAACTTTCCTGAATTCCGGAAACCTTGTCTCCGGACAGATTTTCGATCTTAATTGCAGAAATCGCAGCCCCGGGCAGAGAGGAAAGCATCATCCTCCGAAGAGAATTTCCTAGGGTTGAGCCGTAGCCTCGTTCCAGTGGTTCACATACGAAACGACCAAAACGCTTATCCTCTGAAATTTCAAGAATTTCAATGTTTGGTTTTGTAAAATCAAACATGCTGCCTCCTTTTTTAGGCTATCATTACTTAGAATACAACTCGACGATTAACATTTCGTTTACAGGAACGTCAATGTCTTCTCTGTGTGGAAGAGACTTAATGGTTGCGCTAAGCTTCTCAGCATCCATCTCTAACCATGCCGGTACCATTCTGCCGTTGGTTACTTCCACAATATCCTTATATCTCTGTGCAGTTCTCATGGATTCTTTAATCTGAATCACATCCCCTGCAGATACAAGATAAGAAGGAATGTTTACAATCTTTCCGTTAACGGTTACGTGACGGTGTCCTACAACCTGTCTAGCTTCTCTTCTGGTTCTAGCCATTCCCATACGGAAAATAACGTTGTCCAGACGAGACTCTAAAAGAATCATAAGGTTCTCACCGGTCTGTCCTGCTAACTTCTCTGCCTTAGCATAGTAGTTACGGAAAGGCTTCTCTAATACGCCATAGATGAACTTTGCCTTCTGCTTCTCTCTAAGCTGAAGACCGTACTCACTCATCTTTCTTCTTGGGTTACGAAGCTGTCTGTTGGATTTCTTATCCACTCCTAAAAATACGGGGTCCAGTCCAAGTGACCTGCATCTTTTAAGCACAGGAACTTTATCTACTGCCATTTTATCCTCCTAAATATCAAGTTTTGTCGACTCAACAAGCCAACATCCCTAAAAAATTGATACGCCCTTTACACCGATAAGGCTTCTTCAGGCTGACCACATGGTCATACTGTTCTGTACAAGCTTATGCCGCTATAGGAAATTCCATAATCTCCCGGGCACAGTGCATTATACTCTTCTGCGCTTTGGTGGGCGGCATCCGTTGTGTGGAACCGGTGTAACGTCCTTGATGGAGGTTACTTCCAATCCGTTTGCTGCTAAAGCACGGATTGCTGCTTCTCTTCCGGATCCCGGTCCTTTAACCATTACATCCACATACTTTAAGCCGTGTACCAAAGCTGCCTTTACAGCAGTCTCAGCAGCCATCTGCGCTGCATATGGAGTAGATTTTCTTGAACCTCTAAATCCCAGACCGCCGGCACTTGCCCATGATAAAGCATTACCCTGAGCATCTGTCAAAGTAACGATAGTGTTATTGAAAGATGATTGGATATGTGCCTGTCCGCGTTCAACGTTTTTCTTTACGCGCTTTTTTGTCACTCTCTTACCAGTTGACTTAGCCATAGTTAAACTAACCTACTTTCCTTTTTCTCTTCTTCCTGTATTTAAAACATGAAGATCCATTAGTTACTGTTCAGACCTTACTTCTTCTTGTTAGCAACGGTCTTTCTTGGTCCCTTACGGGTTCTTGCATTGGTCTTAGTCTTCTGACCTCTTACGGGAAGTCCCTTTCTGTGACGGATTCCTCTGTAGCAACCAATTTCCTGCAAACGCTTGATGTTTAAAGCGATCTCTCTACGAAGGTCACCTTCTACCATCTGGTGTTCTGCAATATAGGTCGCCAGAGTCTTTACCTCATCGTCAGTTAAATCCTTTACTCTTGTGTCCGGATTTACGCCGGTTTCTGCAAGGATCTTGTCTGCTGAGGGTCTTCCGATTCCGTAGATGTAAGTCAAACCGATTTCGATTCGCTTCTCTCTAGGTAAATCTACACCTGCAATACGAGCCATCTTTGATTTCCTCCTGTTAATTAACCTTGTCTCTGCTTATGCTTAGGGTTTTCACAGATAATTCTGATGGAGCCCTTTCGCTTGATTACTTTGCATTTTTCGCAGATAGGTTTTACTGATGATCTTACTTTCATAAGTAAAATTCCCCTTTCCTTTACGAATTTGAACAGAGTTGCCGTATCATTCTAGCAAAACAGTCTTGAAATGTAAAGCGAAACCCTACTTATCTCTCCAGATAATTCTTCCCTTTGATAAGTCATAGGGAGAAAGCTCAATAGTCACCTTATCTCCCGGTAAAATACGAATGTAGTTCATTCTTAATTTTCCGGAAATATGAGCCAATACCTGATGCCCGTTTTCCAGTTCCACCTGAAACATGGCATTTGGTAACTTCTCGATTACCTTACCTGTAATTTCGATTACATCTGATTTCGACATACTCAATTCATCCTTTCGATAGACTTAGGATTTCCGGTCCGTTGTCTGTGATTAAAATTGTATTTTCATAATGTGCCGTAAGCTTACCGTCCAGGGGAACCACCGTCCAGTCATTGGATAAAACCCTGACCTCCGGATTGCCTTCCGTAATCATGGGTTCTATGGCCAAGGTCATTCCTGCCTGTAGCTTCGGGCCTTTCTTCTTCATGCGATAGTTGGGTACTTCCGGATCCATGTGTACCTGATGGCCGATGCCGTGTCCCACATACTGGGTAACTACGCCGTAGCCGTGGGCTTCTACATAATCTCCGATGCTTCCGCAAATATCATTTAGATGATTTCCGGGAACCGCATTTTCGATTCCCCGGAAAAAGGATTCCTTACAAGTTTCCACCAGTCTTTTGGCATTCGGTGCGATTTCTCCCACCGCCCAAGTTCTGGCGGCATCGCTGTGATAGCCCTTGTAATTTACTCCGATATCGAAGGAAACGATGTCTCCCTCTTTTAAAATCCTTGTCTTCTCCGGTATTCCGTGAATCAACTCCTCATTCACGGATACGCAACAAGCTGCCGGAAAGTCATAGAGATGAAGAAAGCTTGGAGTACATTTTGCTTTTCGGATGAGCTCCTCTGCGTACTTATCCAGTTCGTAGGTGCTCTTTCCCGGGGCTACCGCCTCTCCTACTTTCTCATGTACTTCTGCAAGAACCTTGCCTGCTTCCCGCATCAGTTCAATTTCTCTTTTGGACTTAATCTCAATCATGGATTTTCCTTTCCACTTGGCTCAAGATTTCCTTTACCCTTGCAAATACCGTTTCTAAATCTTTTGTTCCGTCAATCTCTTCCAGAATTCCCTCTTTCTTATAGAAGGAAATCAATGGTTCGGTACTCTGATGATAAACCTTCAAACGATTTTTCACCGTATTCTCTTCATCATCTTTTCTCTGCACAAGATGCTCACCGCAGTTGTCGCAAATCCCCTCTTTTTTTGGCTTTAAGGTTTCCAAATGGAAAATCGCACCACAATGGGGACAGGTTCTGCGGCCGGCCATTCTGTGAATAATCACATCATCCGGTACTTCAACGTCCAATGCAAGATCAATCTTTTCTCCTTTTGGAGCCAGAGCATTTTCTAAAGCTTCCGCCTGAGGAATGGTTCTGGGGAATCCGTCCAGGATATAGCCCTTCTCACAATCCTTTTCTTCCAAACGGTTCAGAAGCATCGCAATGGTGATTTCATCGGGAACCAGCTCCCCATGATCCATATATGTCTTTGCTTTTAAACCAAGCTCTGTTTCCCCTTTAAGATTAGCCCGGAAAATATCTCCGGTGGAAATATGGGGTAAACCGTAAACCTTAGAAATACGACTTGCCTGGCTTCCTTTTCCCGCACCAGGCGCTCCTAACATGATAATCTTCAATATGGGCCTCTTTCATGATGGGATAAACCACTATGAGCCTCCTTAGTAAACTAAGGAGGCTATAGATTAGTTGTCTAAAAATCCTTTGTAGTTTCTAATTACCATTTGAGAATCGATGGCCTTCAAAGTTTCCAAAACAACACCTACGATGATGATTAAGGAAGTTCCGGAGAAGGAAATTCTGCTGACGTTAAATACGCCTGAAATGATAATGGGAACTAATGCAATAATAGCCAGTCCGGTGGCTCCGATAAAAATAATATATCGAAGAATACCTTCCAGATAATCACTGGTCGGCTTTCCCGGTCTGATTCCGGGAATAAAACCACCCTGCTTCTTCATATTGTTTGCTACTTCCAAGGGATTAAAGGAAATAGAAGTATAGAAGTAAGCAAAGAAATACAGTAGGGCAATGTAGAGAACTAAACCTAAGGAATAAATCGGAGCATTGGGATTTGCCCAGGAACCGGAATTTAATCCCATGATAATCTGTCCTACAATAGAGCTTTGATCCACCCTTATAATCTGCCCGATAACCACCGGCATGGTCATTAAGGAGGAAGCAAAGATTACCGGCATAACACTTGCCGTATTCACCTTTAACGGAATCTGAGACTGCTGTCCGCCAACAAGTCCTCTTCCCTGTACTCTTCTACTATACTGCACCGGGATTCTTCTTTCTGCATCCTGCAGAACTACGGTAAACGCCACCATACAGAAGATTGCCGCAGCAATGATAATAGCCGCTACAACCATCTTCGCAGTGTTATTTCCCATAATAAATCTCTCATAGAGTGTGAGAAAATCCTGTGGAACCGAGGATAAGATATTGAACAAAAGAACCAGAGAAATACCATTTCCCACTCCCTTGTCCGTAATTCTTTCACCAATCCACATCAGAAGTGCAGATCCGGCTGTCATTGCTACTACGCAAATCACTACGCCGGCAATCTTACGAAAGACTGAACCCTCTGCATATCCAATCAGAAGTCCGGAACCGCCAAATCCTACTGCCATGGCTGTAGACTCTAAAAGTGCTAAACCGATGGTCACGTATCTGGTGTATTCTGTCAGCTTCTTTCTTCCCTCTTCTCCATCCTTCTGCATTTCTTCCAGGGCGGGAATCGCCACGGTTAAAAGCTGAATAATAATAGAGGAAGTGATATAGGGGGTAATGGATAATGCAAAAATACTGAGCTGCTCGAAGGATCCTCCGGTCATGGTATTAAACCAACCGAAAGCATCGTTTCCGGCCATGCTCTTAAATAAATCTCCAAAATATCCCGGATTTACACCCGGGATAGGAAGATTTGATCCAAAACGAATTACTACGAGCATAAGGAAAACATAAATAAGACGATCTCTTAAATCTTTTACCTTAAATGCATTTCGTATTGTTTGAAGCATTTAGATCACCTCACAGGTTCCGCCCACAGCCTCAATCTTCTCCTTTGCGCTCTCGGAGAAAGCATTTACCTTAACAGTAAGCTTCTTTGTTAATTCACCGTTTCCAAGAATCTTAACACCGTCATTTACCTTACGGATGATTCTCTTCTCCAGTAAATTTTCTAAAGTAACCTCATCTCCTGCATTGTAACGATCTTCCAATACGGAAACGTTGATTCCTGTAATTACCTTTGAGTTGGGATCTGTAAATCCTCTCTTAGGAATACGACGGAATAAGGGCATCTGTCCACCCTCGAAACCGATTCTTGGTGCTCCGGAACGAGCCTTCTGACCCTTGTGTCCCTTACCTGCTGTCTTACCATTTCCTGAACCGTGACCTCTGCCACGACGGAAATTCTGGGAGTGCTTAGAGCCCTCTGCAGGTGATAACTTTGATAACTCCATAGTCGCCTCCTTAAATCTCTTCCACTTTTACCAAGTGATTGACTCTCTGAATCATTCCCTTAGTGGTGCCATTGTTCGGAAGCTCTACAGACTGACGAATCTTCTTAAGTCCAAGAGCCTGAACGGTTGCCTTCTGCTTAGGGATGGCACCGATAGGAGACTTCACTAAAGTAATTTTTAATTTATCTGCCATTTCTACCCTCCCTCTTAACCTGTAATTTCTGCTACAGTTTTGCCACGGAGTGCAGCGAACTGCTCAGGAGTCTTCATAGAAGTAAGTCCCTGTAAAGTTGCATAAACTACATTTGTCTTGTTGTTAGATCCTAAAGACTTTGTACGGATGTTTCTGATTCCTGCCAACTCACACACCATACGTGCAGGTCCGCCGGCGATGATACCTGTTCCTTCAGGAGCCTTCTTCAGAAGAACTGTGGAAGCTCCGAACTTTCCAAGGTAATCGTGTGGTACAGACTTATCCTCATTTACAGGTACAGTAACCATGTTTCTTACTGCAGCCTCTCTTGCCTTACGAATCGCTTCAGGTACCTCAGTTGCCTTACCGGTACCGCAGCCAACGTGTCCATTTCCATCTCCAACTACTACAAGAGCGGAGAATCTCATGGTACGTCCACCTTTAACAGTCTTAGCAACACGCTTGATGGCTACTACACTGTCATTTAACTCTAACTGATTTGCGTCAATTTTTTCGCGCTTCATCTTAGTGATTTCTCCTCTCGATTAGAATACTAGTCCGGCTTCTCTTGCAGCATCTGCAAGGGCCTGAACCTTACCATGATACAGGAAGCCGCCTCTGTCGAATACCACTTCCTTAACTCCCTTTGCCAATGCCTTCTCAGCGATGGCCTTACCTACATACTGAGCTGCCTCAACATTGTCGGTAAACTGCAAATTCGCATTCTTATCTAAGGTAGAAGCTGCACACAGGGTATTCCCTGCAGCGTCATCAATAAGCTGTGCATACATGTGCTTATTGGAACGAAAAACCGCAAGACGTGGTCTCTCAGGAGTACCAGATAAACGGTTTCTGATTCTTGCGTGCTTTTTTTGACGAAGCTCGGCTTTATTTTTCTTGCTAACCATTCTACTTTCCTCCTATTATTTCTTACCAGTCTTACCGACTTTACGACGAATGACCTCGGTAGAGTACTTAATTCCCTTACCCTTATAAGGCTCCGGTGCTCTCTTAGAGCGGATTTCCGCAGCATACTGGCCAACCTTCTCTTTGTCGATTCCTCTGACAAATACGGTGTTGGCTCCCTCTAATACGGTCTCCAAGCCTTCCGGATCTTCCATGGTTACAGGGTGAGAATATCCTAAAGTCAAAGTCAAGGTCTTACCCTGCTTTGCCGCTCTGTATCCTACACCATTGATTTCCAGCTTCTTCTCGTAACCGTTGCTTACACCTTCAACCATGTTGAACAGTAAAGCTCTGGATAATCCGTGAAGAGACTTCTCTTTCTTATTGTCATTTGGACGAGTAACCACTAAGTGGCCATCCTCTTCCTTAATTGTGATTTCTTTTGCAAAGGTTCTCTCTAAGGTTCCCTTTGGTCCCTTTACCTTTACTACATTGTCCTTAATCTCAACAGTAACGCCTGCCGGGATCGCGACCGGTAACTTTCCGATACGTGACATAGTATACTCCTCTCTTAAATTCTCAGTAAAATACTGTTTTCAGAAAATATATTCCGACAGATTACCATACAAAGGCAAGGACTTCTCCGCCTACACCCTTTTGTCTTGCTTCCTTGTCGGTGATTACACCCTGGTTTGTGGAAATGATTGCTGTACCTAGTCCACCAAGTACTCTAGGCATATTTTCTTTGCCGGCGTATACACGAAGACCCGGCTTGGAAATTCTACGAATTCCGGAAATGATCTTCTCATTCTTGTTGGAACCGTACTTCAGTCCGATCTTAATGTCCTGGAATTTTCCATTTTCAACTAACTCGCAGCTGGAAATGTAACCTTCCTTCAGAAGAATCTCAGCAATAGACTGCTTCATCTTAGATGCTGGGATACATACGCTGTCATGTTTTGCAGTGTTTGCATTACGAATTCTTGTAAGCATATCTGCGATTGGATCACTCATACTCATTTTTACGGATATCCTTTCTTTTTATCTATGAGGATGCGCCCTATGCACTATCCTCTTTGCAAACGAAATATCGAATGCTTATGCAATCGATATTCGTTTTACAATCATTTTACCAAGATGCTTTTCTCACCCCTGGAATCTCTCCCTTATATGCTAACTCACGGAAGCATACACGGCAGATTCCGTACTTACGAAGTACAGAGTGGGGACGTCCACAAATCTTACATCTTGTGTATTCTCTTGTGGAGAACTTTGCAGGTCTCTGCTGCTTTAATTTCATTGATAATTTAGCCATTTTTTCCTCCGATTATTTCGCAAAAGGCATATTGAACAGGGTAAGAAGCTCTCTGGACTCTTCGTCAGTCTTTGCAGTTGTAACGAAGATGATATCCATTCCTCTAACCTTATCTACCTTGTCGAACTCGATTTCAGGGAAAATAATCTGCTCTTTGATTCCAAGGGCATAGTTTCCTCTACCATCGAAGGCATTGGGGTTCACACCACGGAAGTCTCTTACTCGAGGAAGAGCCAAGTTGATCAAACGATCAGCGAACTCGTACATCTTCTCTCCGCGAAGAGTAACCTTACATCCAATTGCCTGTCCCTCTCTGATCTTGAAGTTCGCAACGGACTTTCTTGCCTTTGTTGTTACAGCATGCTGTCCGGTAATGATCTCTAAATCACGTACTGCACTGTCGAGAACCTTGGAATTTTCTTTTGCTTCACCAACACCCATGTTGATGACGATTTTTTCAAGCTTTGGAATTTCGTTAACATTCTTATAGTTAAACTTCTTCTGCATAGCTTCTTTGATTTCGCTATTGTAAATTTCCTTTAATCTAGCCATCCTTTATTCCTCCTTTCTCTTAGTCAATAACCTTACCGGTCTTCTTAGCCACACGAACCTTCTTGCCATTCTCAAGCTTGAATCCTACGCGAGTAGCCTGTCCATCAACAACAAGCATTACATTGGATGCATCCAAAGCTGCTTCCTTACGAACAATTCCGCCCTGTGGGTTAGCCTGACTTGGCTTCTGGTGCTTGGTTACCATGTTGCAACCTTCTACCACTACCTTGTTGGTCTTTGGATCGAAGGATAAAACCTTACCCTGCTTACCATTGTCCTTACCGGTAATGATCTTTACCATATCGTCTTTCTTAATTCTACGCATCTGGCTCCCCTCCTTATAATACTTCCGGTGCGAGGGATACGATCTTCATGTAACCATGATCTCTTAACTCTCTTGCTACCGGTCCAAAGATACGGGTGCCCTTTGCGGTATTATCCTCCTTGAGGATAACTGCTGCGTTCTCATCGAAACGGATATAGCTACCATCTTTTCTTCTGGTCTCATCCACTGTACGAACCACAACGGCCTTTACAACGTCACCCTTCTTAACCTGTCCGCCGGGAATAGCGTCCTTTACGGAAGCTACAATGATGTCTCCGATGGCGGCATATCTTCTGGTAGAGCCTCCCATAACACGGATGCAAAGAAGCTCTCTTGCACCTGTGTTATCAGCAACTCTAAGTCTTGTTTCCTGCTGAATCATATATGCTCCTTCCTTGCTCCTATATTACTTCGCCTTCTCAATGATGGAAGTAAGTCTCCATCTCTTGGTCTTAGATAAAGGTCTGGTTGCCATTACCTTAACTGTATCTCCCTCACCAGCCTCATTGTTCTCATCATGAGCGTAAATCTTAACGGTACGCTTTACGATTTTTCCAATAAGAGGGTGCTTCACGTGATCTTCAATAGCGATAACGATGGTCTTGTCCATCTTTGCACTAACCACCTTACCGGTACGGGTTTTTCTCAGATTTCTTTCCATTATTCTGTTCTCCCTTCTCACGCTTTCGCTTTCTCAGTGATAACAGTCTGAATCCGAGCGATGTTTTTCCGAACCTCGGTAATGCGGGCTGTATTATCCAACTGATTGGTTGCATTCTGGAATCGCAGATTGAAAAGTTCTTTCTTTGCGGAAACCAGCTCTTCATTCAGCTGCTCAGCTGACTTTGCCTTCAGCTCTTCTAAATATGTTTTCTTTTTCATTAGTTATCACCGCCTTCCAGATCTGCCTTTGCGACGATTTTGCAGTTACAAGGAAGCTTGTGAGAAGCAAGACGTAACGCCTCTCTTGCAATTTCCTCCGGTACACCGGCAATCTCAAATAACACGCGTCCCGGCTTAACTACTGCAACCCAGTACTCTGTAGCACCCTTTCCGGATCCCATACGTACTCCCAAGGGCTTTGCAGATACAGGCTTGTCTGGAAAAATGTCGATCCAAACCTTACCGCCACGCTTAATGTATCTTGTAAGGGCAACTCTGGCTGCCTCGATCTGATTGGATCTAATCCAACAAGGTTCAGTGGAAATAATTCCGAATTCTCCATGGCTAACGGTATTGCCTCTAGTAGCCTTACCGGTCATTCTTCCGCGCATCTGCTTACGGAATTTCGTTCTCTTAGGCATTAACATAATTATTTCTCGCTCCCTTCCTTATTTTTCTTGGCAGGAAGTACCTCGCCCTTGTAAATCCATACCTTTACTCCTAATTTTCCATAGGTAGTATCGGCCTCAGCAAATCCATAATCGATATCTGCACGAAGAGTCTGAAGAGGAATTGTTCCCTCGCTATAGAACTCACGTCTTGCGATATCCGCTCCGCCCAAACGTCCACCAACGGAAGCCTTAATTCCCAAAGCTCCTGCCTTCATGGTTCTGGACATAGCCTGCTTCAAAGCTCTACGGAAAGATACACGGTTCTCTAAGGACAACGCGATACTTTCTGCAACAAGCTGTGCATCTCTATCCGGTCTCTTGATTTCCTTGATATCGATGAAGATGTTCTTGTTGGTAATCTTCTGAACATCCTTCTTTAACTTCTCGATTTCCGCTCCGCCCTTACCGATAACGTATCCGGGCTTAGCAGTAAATACGATAATGCGAACCTTATCCTCAGCCGCTCTCTCGATTTCAATCTTAGAGACATTTGCGGAATACAGCTTCTTCTTTAAAAATTCTCTGATCTTGTGATCTTCGATAAGATTATCTGCAAAGTTTTTCTTGTCTGCATACCACTTAGAATCCCAGTCCTTAATGATACCGACTCTCATACCGTGCGGATTGACTTTCTGTCCCATTCCTTGCCTCCTTACTTTCTTTCGTCCAGAATAACAGTGATGTGTGAGCTTCTCTTGAAGATTCTGTAAGCTCTACCCTGTGCTCTTGGGTGGATTCTCTTTAATGTTGGAGCTGCATTTGCGAAGCACTCTGCAACATAAAGATTCTCTCTATTCATATTGTTATTGTTTTCTGCATTAGCAGCTGCGGACGCAAGAAGTTTCTTAACCAATGTGGAAGCATATCTTGGGTTATAGGTAACGATTCCCAATGCCTCTTCCAAGCCCTTGCCACGAATAGCATCTAAAACAAAGCAAGCTTTCTGTACAGACACTCTAGCATAAGAAAGCTTAGCGGAAGGTCTTTTATCTTTATTTGCATTTCTCTCTCTTTTAATCTGAGATCTATGACCTTTTGACATTGTTCATGTCCTCCTTTCAATTATGCAGATTATCCTTTTCTCTCGTCGCCGTTACCATGATGTCCACGGTAAGTTCTGGTGGCAACGAATTCGCCAAGCTTGTGTCCGACCATATCCTCTGTGATATATACAGGAACATGCTTTCTTCCGTCATGAATAGCAATGGTGTGACCTACAAATGACGGGAAGATTGTGGAACGACGAGACCAAGTTTTCACTACTGTCTTTTGATTCTGTGCATTCAGTGCATCCACAGCCTTTAAAAGACTCTGATCTGCAAATGGTCCTTTTTTAATAGAACGTGCCATTTTTCTTTCTCCTCCTCAATTATTTGATGGCTCTACCATCACGTCTTCTTACGATAAGCTTATTGGAAAGCTTCTTCTTGTTTCTGGTCTTCAAACCAAGTGCAGGCTTACCCCAAGGTGTGCTAGGTCCGCTCCGTCCGATAGGAGCTCTACCTTCTCCACCTCCGTGTGGGTGGTCGTTAGGGTTCATAACAGATCCGCGAACTGTTGGACGGATACCCATGTGACGCTTTCTTCCCGCCTTACCAAGATTGATGAGGTTGTGGTCTCCGTTACCTACTACACCGATGGTTGCACGGCACTCGATAGGAACCATTCTCATTTCTCCGGAAGGAAGTCTTAAGGTTGCATACTTTCCTTCTCTCGCCATAAGCTGTGCTGCATTTCCTGCGGAACGAACCAGCTGCGCTCCCTTACCGGGCTTTAACTCGATAGCATGAATTTCGGAACCTACAGGGATAGCGGACAATGGTAAGCAGTTTCCTACTCTTGCCTCTGCCTCTGCTCCGGACATAACCTTCATCCCGTCAGTCAAACCGTTAGGTGCAAGGATGTATGCCTTGGATCCGTCTGCATAAGAGAGAAGTGCGATGTTTGCGGAACGGTTTGGATCGTACTCGATACCTACAACAGTTGCCACAATGCCGTCCTTACTGTTTCTCTTAAAGTCGATAATTCTGTACTTCTGCTTATTTCCACCACCGTGGTGACGAACAGTGATCTTACCCTGGTTATTTCTACCGGCAGTCTTTTTATTCTTAGCCAAAAGAGATTTTTCCGGTGTCTTCTTGGTAACTTCAGCGAAGTCGGAACCGGTCATATTTCTTCTGGACGGTGTATAAGCTTTATATGTCTTAATACCCATTTTACTTTTTCTCCTTCTTTCTGCGTATAATTGAGAAATTTTTTCACGCAGTTCTTAGCAATTTACAGTGCGCTGAAAATCTCGATTTCTTTAGACTCAGCAGTCAATGTAACGATTGCCTTCTTAGTCTTAGCTGTCTTTCCGAATACCATCCCTCTTCTCTTCTTCTTTCCGTCAAGGTTCATGGTGTTAACAGCCTTTACCTTTGTTCCTTCGAACATCTTCTCTACAGCTTCTCTGATCTGAATCTTGTTAGCTTCAGGATTTACCAGGAAGGTGTACTTTTTCTCGCTCATGTCTGCCATGGACTTCTCAGTCACAACAGGGCGAAGAATCACATCGAAATATTGTAAGTTAGCCATTATGCGTATACCTCCTCAAGTTTTAAAAGAGCCGCCTTTGTAGCTAATACAGTGCCGTACTTCAAAACATCGTAAACGTTTAACTCGTTAACCTGAGCTGTCTTTACATTCTGAATATTTCTTGCAGAAAGCACAGTATTCTGATCATTCTGATCCAGAAGAACGAAAGCCTTGTTTACCTTGAAAGCGTCTAACATGCTCTGGAAGTTCTTGGTCTTGATTTCGTCGAAACGAATCTCATCCAATACAATAAGCTTGTTCTCTGCTACTGCGTTAGACAGTGCAGACTTTAACGCTGCTCTCTTTTCCTTCTTGTTCATGCCGGTGGTGTAATCTCTTGGAGTCGGGGCAAATACTACTCCACCACCCTTCCACTGCGGGGCACGAATGGAACCTTGTCTTGCATGACCTGTTCCCTTTTGTCTCCAAGGCTTTCTTCCGCCTCCGGAAACCTCTGCACGAGTAAGGGCTTTCTGTGTTCCCTGACGCTTGTTAGCAAGCTGTGCAACTACTGCGAGGTGTAATAAGTGCTCGTGAACCGGTGCTGCGAAAATCGCATCATTCAGATCCATCTTGCCAACTTCCTTACCCTGCATATTAAATACAGATACGTTAGCCATTAGTATGTTCCTCCTTCCTTCTCGTCTTAGGACTTAACAGCTTCTTTGATGGTTACAAGAGCCTTCTTTGGTCCCGGAACCGCACCCTTTACCAGGATTAATCCCTGTTCTGCATCAACCTTCACTACAGTAAGGTTCTGAGTAGTAACCTTTACCGCACCCATGTGAGAGGGCATTCCCTTACCGGGAAGTACTCTGGATGGTGTTGCAGATGTACCGTTAGATCCCTGATGACGATGGAACTTAGAACCGTGGGTCATTGGTCCTCTGTGCTGTCCATATTTCTTAATAGCAGATGCAAATCCCTTACCCTTGGAAGTAGCACTTACGTCTACCTTATCTCCCTCGGCAAAGATATCTGCCTTAATCTCATCTTTAACCTTATACTCTTCTGCATTCTCAAAACGGAATTCTCTTAAGAATCTCTTGTAAGAAACGCCGGCCTTGTCGAACTGTCCCTTAAGAGGCTTGTTCACCAGCTTCTCTCTCTTCTCTAAAAATCCCACCTGAACTGCCTTGTAACCGTCGTTCTCAAGGGTCTTTACCTGGGTAACCACGCAAGGACCGGCCTGCAGTACAGTTACTGGAATCAACACACCATTTTCATCCCAAATCTGTGTCATTCCTACTTTTGTTGCCAAAATAGCTTTCTTCATCTGTTCTCCTTTCTACAGCGGAACCGTAATCGGTTCATACTAGAATTATTTGTTTTTCATCTTGATGTCTACGAAAACACCTGCGGGCATCTCCAATCTCTGTAAGCTGTCCATGGTCTTCTGGTTAGGATTGATGACATCAATCAATCTCTTGTGGGTTCTCTGCTCAAACTGCTCGCGAGAATCCTTGTACTTGTGCACCGCACGAAGAATTGTTACAACTTCCTTCTTTGTCGGAAGAGGTACTGGGCCGGAAACCTGAGAACCTGTCTTCTTGCAGTTCTCTACGATTTTTGCGGCTGATTCGTCCACAAGGCCATGCTCGTAAGCCTTGAGGGTGATTCTCATTACTTGACTTGCCATAAAAAAAGTCGCCTCCTATCGGGTTATTGACGATAAGTTGGTGACTGTACACGTTTCCGCGCGTATCTTTTAAAAATACACACGCCGCACCCGCTGCTTGGTGCTTAGATTGTAGTACAGTGACCTGCCGTCAGTTTCAAAACTTGACATTCGCTCCAGAAAGCTCTCTGTAGAAACTTATACATTACTGCTTTCATTTCTATAGTAATCTTTTCCTTCAACGCTATCATGCCACAGCCGTACTAAAATACCATATCCCCGGCCGGAAAGCAAGATTTATCCCGCTTTTTTTGCACAAAATCAAAAACATAAGCAAAACAACTTATCACCAAGAATCCATGTTTCCGGATTCAATTCCACGCTACCGTGCGTGTCGCATAAGTATAATAGAAAAAAGAAGCCTTGTAAAGACTTCTTTCTCTCGGATTATGAAAAGTTTAGATTTGCTTGGTATCGGAAAAACTGTTTTTGATCTATCCTTGGAAAATGCCCGCACTCCAACAGGCTGAAGCACCGAGAAGTTTCTCCGCGCTGTAAAGCTTTTCCGCACGTGAAATCGGCTGTAATCAGGAATTCGCCTCTGCCGATATTTTCGTCAAAAAATTCTCCGTATAGTCCTGTGTTCCATCCGGTTCGATCCACATCGCTTCCACATCCGTTCCGCCATCCTGAAACTTCTTCAGAAGTGCCTTTCCCTCTTCCACATCCAGAATAAAAAGAGCCGTAGAAAGTCCATCTGCAAGGCCGGAGTCCTTGGTCAAAATACTTACGGAACGATGGCTGTCGGCAGGCATCCTTGTTCTCGGGTCTACAATGTGAGCATAGCGCTTACCGTTTACCACATAAAAACGCTCATAATCTCCGCTGGTTACCAAAGAAGTATCTTCAATTTCTCCGGCCACCGCAAACTGCTCCGTATCCTGTCCATCCACATAAAAGGGATTTTCCACGGGGCAAACCCAGCGTTTTCCATCTCCCCTTTTCCCGATAGCCCGGAGGTTACCTCCGATATTCAGTAAATAATGCTTGGCTCCGGCTTGTTCCAATAGCTCTGTTGCCCTTTCCACGGACCAACCCTTGGCAATGCCGCCTACATCCAGCCTAAGCTCCGGATCTTGAAAGTACACGGTGGAGTTTGCTTCATCCAATATCAAATCTTCAATATTACAATGCTTGGAAGCCTCTAAAAGAGCTGTTTCCTCCGGAAGCCTTGCATTTTCCGGATTGGCAATGCCCGCCTCCCGATAGTCATGCCAGATGCGAAGGACAGCTCCGTAGGCGATATTTACCTCTCCGTCTGTCTTTTCATAGATTTCCTTTCCGAACTTCAGTAAGGCCATAATCTCCGGATCCACCTTCACCGGAGCAGTGCCGGCATTTTCATTTACATACTTTAAGTTCTGTACCCCGGGATAATCGTCATACACATCGAAGAGCTGATGGAGCTCCTGCAGGCGCTTATGCACTGCTTTGAAGTTTTTCTGAAAATCCCCTTCATTTCCCTCGTAGCCGATGACCAGAGAAACCGTATCAAAGACATCCATAAACTGGTCTTGATAACGATTCTTCTTTCCACAAGCGCTAAGAATAAGGCAGACACCGAGGACAAGACAGGCACTAAGGACAAGATAAGACTTGCGAAGGCGTGCAAAAGAAAAAGAAGTATGAGGCAATGTCTTTTTAGTGCTCACGATACAAAATCCCCTCTTCCTCTTTGTGACGGGCAAACCATTCCTTTACATAAGGACAGGTGGGAAGGATTTTTCCATCCTCTGCCCTGACCTCTGCAATGGCCTTTTCCACCAAGGCCCCTGCAATTCCCTGCCCCCGCAGAGAGGGATCCACAAAGGTATGGTCAAATTCATAGACCTTTTCCTCTGCCTTATAATAAGGAAAGGTTATTTCCGCCAGGACTTTTCCGTCCTCTTCATAACGAATCTGATGCTTCTCTATCTTCCATTCCATAAACTGCTCCTTTCCAAAAAACAAAAAATCCTCCTTTGATTTTTCGATAAATCTATGCTTTGGCTTTCAACAGAAAAAAGCAAGGATATCTATTTGCGGCAAAGTTAGTTTACTATAACATTTTTTCTTCACAAAAAAAAGCTTCTTTTTCCTTTGGCTGAACTGAAACAATCTCCCCATGGGGAGAACCTGTCCGCTTTATGGAAAAGAAACTTTTTTCTCTTTTGAACCTTCTCTTTTGAACCTTCTCTTTTATTTCTTATAAGGAAATAACTTGAGCTCTCCTTTGTTATATTCTCCCAAATAGACCTCGTGTATACTTTGATAGCCCTGCTTTTTCAATTCCTCTTGAAGCCATTCCTTGTTTTTTCCGATAATGGTCAGAATATTATTCTGAAGGTGACCATCGGTAATCAGGGGGAATTTCGGATTCTCCTCACCGTATTTTACAATAATCAGCTGTCCGTTCTGCTCACAAACAGCTCTTTTCACCTCTGTTACGGAATATACCCGATTGGTTCGTAATTTAAAGGAAAGATCGTGGGCGGAAAGTCCCAGCTTTTTGCAGTTATCATAGAGTATAACGCCCTCATCCACTACGGGAAGGGCAATACCGTCCAGGACCTGCTTCATTTTCACATTGTGCATCTTCACATAGCGAAGCAGCAGAACCAGACCGCACCAAATCGCCAGTACCGCCAGATATTCCCAGATTTTGATGTTGTCGTTATAAATTACGCCGCCGATAATACCACCCAATACATAGTTTTGCACCGCATCGGAGGCTGTGCTGGGCGCCAGATTGCCTTTTCCGGAAATGTTTATGACAAAAATCAAAGCTAAAAAGCCGATAAATAACTTTTCCGCCACCAAAATGAATTCCTGCATCCTCTTGCCTCCTAACGTTTAATCACTACCACCCGTCAAACGGGTGGTTTGCTCGAGGCTATAAGCCCCTGCTACTGGCCAGCGTCTAAAGGCGCTGGCTTTCATTTTGGG
>NZ_CABSXI010000015.1:0-44590 GCF_902481605.1 uncultured Oribacterium sp.
TTTGGTTTTGTAGCCATTTATGGAGCTCATATTGAGAGGTAAAGGTTATGGCAGTTTCGTACAAGAAGTTATTCAAATTATTGATAGACAAAGATATGAAGAAGAAAGACTTCAAAGCACTTACCGGCATCAGCCAGGGGACTTTGAATAAACTTCAGAATGGAGGAAACGTGATGGTGGACGTGCTGGAGAAGATTTGCCTTAATATGAACTGCAGCATTGATGACATAATGGAAATTTTTCCTGATCCTGAACCGAGTCCGGAAAATGGTACAGCCAGTTCCGTACAATAGAGATGGGGTATTCTTTTGATGGATAGAAGTAAGTACAGTGCGGGCGCTGTAAAACATGGCTTCTGGTTCATGGAATTTCGCAAAGTGATCTCGCTTCGAGCGGAAGGCATGAGCTGGGAAGAAATCAAAAGCCTGAATGAAAATGAAAATATATTTGGAGCACCTACGTCCCTCCGGGCAACACAGATCTTCAATACAGTTTCTGCGCGAGTGAAGAGTCTTGATGACAGTTTTTATGATGTCTTTGCGGGGTGTGATCTTGCGTCGCAAAAGCTTTTTGCTCTTGTGGCGGCGATGGCGTATGACGCATTATTCGGCGCACTTGTTTACGAGATTGTCCGGGAGAAGATGATCATTGGCAGCAATGAGCTTTCCGACAGCGACCTGCGGATCTTCTTCAAAAACAAGCAGGAGCAAGATGAAAACGCTGCCAAGTGGACGGAGGCAACAATCAAAAAAATGATGGTATCGTACAAGTCTATGCTTTATGAGGCCGGTGTCATAAACAAAGCAAAGGATGTCCGGGAAATTTACAAGCCACTTCCCGATCCAGCGATGGAGAGATGGATGCAGGACAACGGCCTTACATATGAACTCAAAGCAATTACGGGGGTGAGATGATGGTAGGATTACAGGAAAGGCTAGATGAGATGGAAGATGCTATCCATAAGCCCAAATTCCGGGAGAGTTCCGGAAGAGCCAATGAGGTGAACTACTGGGTATTCGATTATGATCCGGCCAAGGAGCTTGAGGTTCGTGAGCGAATCGAATACATGAAGAAGAAAAACGCCAAGGGTACGGATGGCTTTGAACTGGTGGTTTTTGATCTCTATGACATGATCATGGATTACCTGGAGAGCAAGGACTTTGTGAATTCCTATATCCGTTATGAGGAGCGCCGCGGATTTGATTATATCGTCCGGGCAGCTTCCACTTCCATGAAGATGAACGAGGATGACAGCATCCTGATCCGGCAGCTCGTGGAGCAGACCCCAGAGAACGCTATCGTATTTTTGACCGGTGTTGGCAAATGCTATCCGCTGCTTAGGTCCCATAAAATTCTGAACAACCTGCATCAGTCGGTGCTCAAAGCTCCGGTGGTGCTGTTCTTCCCCGGAACCTACAACGAGCAGGAACTGATTCTGTTCAACGAGATCAAAGACGACAATTATTACCGGGCATTTAAGCTTGTGAAGTGAGGTAGAGACCATGAGAATTCAAGAGATGTTTAAGAAATCAATCACCCGTGATATCCAGGGTGTTGTGATCGCCGGACAGGGCGAGAAAACCAATATCGCCACCGAGCTTGAAGAGTATGTGGTCACGCCTGAGCTGCAGCGCCACTTTGCAGATTTCTTCTCTGCCTATGCCAAAGGTATCAACGGGAACACTACCAAGATGGGCGTGTGGATCTCCGGTTTCTTTGGAAGCGGTAAATCTCACTTGCTGAAAATCTTATCCTACATCCTGGACAATGAAGTCATCGGTGACAAGCACGCCATCGACTTTTTCATCGACGACAAGAAGATTTCCGATCCGATGGTTCTGGCGGATATGAAGCTGGCCGCCAATACACCCTCCGATGTGATCATCTTCAATATTGACGCCAAGAGCGAATCGGATGGAAAATCCAATAAGGATGCCATCGTGAATGTTTTCCTGAAGGTGTTTAACAACTCCCTGGGCTTTTGCGGCGCGATCCCCTATATCGCCGATCTGGAGCGGAAGCTTACCGAGGACGGAAAGTACGAGGAGTTCAAAGCATCCTACCAGAAAGTCACCGCCCATGACTGGTATGAAGAACGCCACGAATTTCTCTCCAAGCAAGATCGCGTAGTGAATGCTCTGGTTGATATGGGATATATGAGCGAGAAGGCAGCCTGGAACTGGTGTGATGCTGCGATCGGAGATTATCAGATCAGCATTGAAGACTTTGCAAAGCGCGTAAAGGCCTATATTGACAGCATGGGAAACAACCATCATGTTGTCTTCCTCGTGGATGAGATCGGCCAGTACATCGGCGACGATTCTAAGCTGATGTTGAATCTCCAGACCGTGACGGAAGAACTGGGCCGTGAGTGCATGGGCAAGGCATGGGTCATCGTGACCAGCCAGCAGGATATCGACTCCATTACAAAGGTCAAGGGCAACGACTTTTCCAAGATTCAGGGTCGCTTTGATACCCGTCTGTCCCTGTCCTCCGCCAATGTCGATACCGTCATCAAGAAGAGAATTCTGGATAAGAATGAGACCGCAGCGCAGACACTGCGCCTGCTTTACGAGCAGAAATCTACCATCATCAAGAATCTGATCGTGTTCAACGATGGCGTGGAGAAAAAATTATATGCAAACGACCGGGATTTTGCGGAGGTCTATCCCTTCATCCCCTATCAGTTCAACCTCCTTGCCAGCGTGCTGACATCCATCCGCACTCATGGTGCATCCGGAAAGCATCTATCCGAGGGCGAGCGCTCCATGCTGGCACTCTTCAAGGAATCTGCCGAGGCGATCAAAGAGAAAGAAGTCGGCGCGATCGTGCCGTTCCATCGCTTCTATGATGCGCTGGAAAACTTCCTGGATCACAGCCATAAGGGCGTGATCATGAAGGCGTATGATAACAACTATATCAACCCGGATCACAAGGAGAGCGATGTCTTCACCATCAACGTGCTAAAAGCTCTCTTCATGATCAAATACGTGTTGGAGATCGAATCCAACATCGACAACATCGTAAGCCTCATGGTCGAAAATATCGACGATGACCGTATCACCATCAAGGAGAAGGTGGAAGAATCCCTGAAGGTGCTCATGCGTCAGATGCTGGTGCAGAAAAACGGCAGCCTCTATGTTTTCCTGACTGATGAGGAGCAGGAGATTAACCGCGAGATCGACAGCCAGAACGTGGAGATGGCGGAGGTCATCAACAAGGTTTCCGAGATGATTTTCGAGGACATCTTCACCGACAAGAAATACCGCTACCCGACCTTTAACGGAAGGTATTCCTTTGGCTTTAATCAGGCAGTGGATGATCGTCCCTACAAATCCGGGCAGGGTTATGACTTCGGTCTGCGTATCCTGACACCGTGGTATGAGGGAGGAAACGATGACACGACGCTCCGCATGATGTCCGGCCAGGGACGGGAGGTGCTTGTCGTTCTCCCTAACGATGCCGCATTCCTGGATGAGATCCGGCAGTATCTGAAGATCGAAAAATTCCTGCGTCTGAATACATCTACGCAGCTTGCCAAGTACGAGACCATCAAAGAGGCAAAGCGCGTGGAGATGCGCGAACGCAATGCCAACGCGAAGCTGTATCTGACCGAGAGCCTGAAGGAAGCTACCATCTATGTGAACGGCGATACCATCCGTACCTCTGCCAAGGAAGTGACCGGCAGGATCAGCGAATCCATCGGCCGCCTGGTACAGATCGTTTACAACAAACTTTCCTATATTGACGTTGCATGCGGCGAGGCAGAGATCCGGAAAATGTTCCATTCCACTAACCAGCTGACACTGGGATTGGAAGGCACGACGGAGCCCAACACCCATGCGCTGGATGATGTGCTGGCCTTCATCGCTCAGAATACCCATATGCACATGAAGACCTCCATGAAGACGATCAAGGATCGTTTCATGAAAGCTCCCTATGGTTTTGTGGAGGACGATGTGCACTGGCTGGTGGCACGGCTCTTTAAGCGAGGAGACCTTGCCTTTACGGTGAACGGTGCCAGTGTCAACCAGAATAACAAGACTGAAGAAGAGCTGATCAGCTTTATCACAAAGAAAACGTTTGTGGAAAAGCTCCTGATGGAGGAGCGCGTCCGCGTGAATGAGAAGGACAAGAAAGCTGTCCGGGATGTGATGAAGGAAGTCTTCGGAACCTCCGGCGTAGCCGAAGACGAAGACAGCATCATGAAGAATTTCCAGCGGTATGCCCAGAACACCATCAATGAGATTCTTCGTCTGGAACCGCAATATCAGCGCTACGCCTTCCCCGGAAGGAAAGCTCTTGAAACCGGCAAGCGTATCATGCAGTCTGTGCTGCAGATCCAGTCTCCGCTGGAATTCTTCCAGTATGTATCGAAGAACCGGGAAGACTACTACGACTTCGCGGAGGATTACGAACCGGTCAAGGCTTTCTTCAATGGAGAACAGCAGCAGATCTTCAGCCGTGCGCTGGATATGCTGGCAATCTATGATGACTCCAAGACTTACATCGTAGATGAGGAGCTGGAGAAAGTCGTTCATGAAATGCGGCAGATCACCCGGCAGGAAAAACCGTATCAGAATATCCCCAAGCTTCCGGAGCTTTGCAAACGCTTTATGGAAGTGTATATGCAGATCCTCACCCGTGAGGAAAAGCCGGTCATTGATTCCATCGATCAGGCACAGACACGGGTACTGGAAGTCCTGAACACCAAGGAATATGCCGGTGAAAAACGGTCTCGGTACATTGACCTGTTCCGGGAGATCCATGATGGTGCAGAACATTGCAACAACGTCTCCACACTCCGCAGCTTTGCAGATAAGGCCGAGGCTCTGAAAATCCGCCTCCTGAATGAGATGGATACAATGGATCGCCGGATCACCGAACAGAAGGCTGAAGCAGCAAGAAAAGCTGCGGAAGAAGCTGCACGGAAGGCAAAGGAAGAGGGCAAGGCGCTTCCTGACAGAGTGGCCGAACCGGAAGTTACATACCACGTCAAGAAGACAAAGAACGTCACGATCAAGAACATGACACATGCTTCCTCATGGCGTCTGGAGAGTGCGGATGATGTTGAACAGGTGCTCTCGGCCCTGCGGAAATCACTGCTGACGGAGCTGGAGACCAACGACATAGTGAATGTGGAGTTTTAATGAGTAGAGATTATTTTAGACATACAATCAAAGCTTTAGAAGAGCTGAACAGGACAACGACTTATTCTATGCCGATACTCCCTGATGACGATGGATATTTCGATAAGGAGTGTCCAAATGAGGATTGTCTTTCGCAGTTCAAAGTCAATGCGGAGGATTGGGAGAACCTATTCTCTGATGAAGCGGTTTATTGTCCGTTTTGTGGACATACAGCGTCGGCTAATAGTTGGTGGACAACTGAGCAATTAGAGCAGGCGGAAGAACAGGCTACACAGATGATATCTGCAAAATTAGGCCAGGCTTTAAGTCGGGATGCTAAGGACTTTAACCGATCCCAGCCTCGGAAAAGCTTTGTAAGAATGTCCATGAAGTATAAAGGACCGACACACTTCGTGAATCTCCCTGCGGAAGCACTTGAGGAGATGGAACAAAAAATCCAATGTGATAACTGTGGCGCGAGATATGCGGTTGTCTGGTCGGCATTTTATTGCCCTTGCTGCGGACAGAATTCCGCAAAACTCACTTTCAACAATACCATTGATAAAGTCAGAGCAAAAATCAAAAATTTGGATTTGATTAGCCAGACAATTTCACAGTATAGCAAGGACGAAGCTGCAAGAGCATGCTCATCGCTGCTTGAAAGCTCTATTCCCGACCTGGTTGTGGCGTTCCAAAGGGTATGTGAATGCGTCTATCCTCAGTTGGAAAACGCAAAACCTTTGAAGCGGAATGTATTTCAGAGGCTTAATGATGGGTCTGTGTTGTGGAAAGAACTGGTTGGTAATGGTTATGAAGACTGGATAGATGATCATGAGATGCAGGCTTTGAAGGTACTTTTCCAGCAAAGACATTTATTTCAGCACCAAGATGGAATAGTTGATCAGGATTATATTGCAAAAAGCGGAGACACTCATTATCGTATTGGGCAACATATCATCGTTAAGCAAAGCAACGTTCTGAAATATACAGATATTGTCGAAAAAATCGGTAATCGTGTACTTGGATTTTTAGAAGGGGTGGCTCATGAATAAGACTGCCATTAAGAACTTTGCCATCTGGGCAAGGAACAAGCTGATTGCGGATATCAGCTACCGTGCCGGTCTGATGGGCATTACGACAGAGGGCATCCAGAAAGCCCTCCCGCAGTCCACCGGGACGACCGAATTTTACGACATCGGCACGGCGGAACCGTATTCCATTGATGGGGATGCGGTGAAGCAGCGCCGGTCACTGGTGGAGAAAATCCGCAGTAAGGAAAGAGAGTCCAACTACAAAACTGCCTATAAGTACGTGATCGAGGAGGTTGCCTATACCTGGTTCAACCGCCTGATTGCCGTGCGCTTTATGGAGGTCAACGATTATTTGCCATCTCACATCCGAGTGCTGTCCTCCGATTCCGGCAAGATTGAACCGGATCTGGTTACCACACCCTTTGGCGCTGGGCTTTCCTTTTCTGCGGATGAGGAGCAGGAAATCTATCGTCTGAAACAGGAAAGCAAGGTGGAGGAGGTTTTCCGCATCCTCTTTATCAAGCAGTGTAATGCGTTAAATGAGATCCTGCCTGCCCTGTTTGAGAAGACCAGTGATGACTCCGAACTGCTCTTAAATCTCTCCGTGATCGACCACGATGGCGTGGTTTGGCATCTGGTGCACGATATTCCGGAGGAAGATTTCAATATCGAACTGGGCGGTCAGGTGGAGATTATCGGCTGGCTGTATCAGTATTACAATACCGAGCTGAAGAATGAAGCTTTCGCAAAGAATGGCAAGATCACCAAGGAAGAGATCCCGGCGGTAACTCAGCTCTTTACACCAGACTGGATCGTCCGGTACATGGTGGAAAACTCTGTCGGCAGACTCTGGATCGAACACCTGCGAGCACTGGATGAGTCCAAGGACGAGGCAGAGCTGGCAGCCGGTTTTGGCTGGAAGTATTATCTTCCGGAGACAAAGCAGGAACCGGAAGTGGAAGAAAAGCTTCGCCAGCTTCGCCGGGAGCGACTAGAGCTGACCCCGGAACAGATCACCATGATCGATCCCTGTATGGGTTCTGGGCATATATTGGTCTATGGATTTTCCGTTCTGATGCAGATCTACGAGAGTGCCGGCTACGGACAGCGGGACGCTGCCAGAAGCATTCTGGAACACAATCTCTTCGGTCTGGATATTGACGACCGTGCCTCCCAGATGGCCTACTTTGCCGTCATGATGAAGGCGAGGGAATATAACCGGCGTATCTTGAACGATGAGCATACCTGCAAGGTATACTCCATCAAGGAGAGCAACGGCATCACCGATGCTGCTCTGACTGGTATGGGCGGAAACCTGCCCGAGGACGAGCGGAAGACTGCCCTGAAGGAAATCAAAGAACTGATCGCGGAGTTCAAAGATGCTAAAGAATACGGCAGCATTCTCAATATCAAGAAACGGAATTGGGATTTGCTGCGCCGTTTTGCTGTGCCCACTGTTGAGTATGGACAGCTCAGCCTGGATACGACTGGAGTGGAGAATGCTGCACAGAGGCTACAGGAAGTCATTGATGTGGCCGAGGTGATGGCAAACCAATATATGGCGACGACCACGAATCCGCCGTATATGGGGGCAGGTGGTATGGATGCAAAACTATCTGGCTTTATAAAGAAGTATTATCCAGATTCAAAGGCCGATCTGTTTGCAGTATTTATTGAAAAAGGCCTTCGATTTTTGCAGGATAATAGCTACTTAGCAATGATTACGCAGCATACATGGATGTTCATCTCAAGTTTTGAGCGTCTAAGAACTAATATTTCTAATACTGAATGTGTAAATATGGCACATTTAGGAGCTCGGGCATTCGATGAAATTGGCGGAGAAGTAGTTCAAACGACCACTTTTATCAGAAGAAATTCCAGAACGAGAGGTTACAAAGGAACATATATCGATTTAGTTGACTTATATGGAGAATCTGCCAAGCAAAAGGGCTTTCTTTCCAAAAGAAAACGGTACACAGTAACAAATGACTCGATGAAGTTAATTCCTGGTGAGCCAGTAACCTATGCTTTATCTGAGGCAACTATGCAAAGTTTTTTAAACGATACACTATCCAAGATTTCTGATTCTCGTTGTGGAATGAATACCGGGGATAATGATACTTTTGTAAGGGTATGGTTTGAAATTAACAATAATGAATTCTGGCAATCAGCGCATAGTACAGAGGCGTTTCATAATGCTGAAAAAAAGTATGCTATTTATAACAAAGGCGGTTCTTATCGGAAGTGGTATGGAAATCTCGAATATGTGATTAAATTTGACAGGAATAGCTACAATATACTGTTAAATCAAGGGAATCATCTTCCTTCTAGGGACTTTTATTTTCGTGAATGCCTAACTTGGACAGATATGTCAACTCATGGAGTTGCATTCAGATATGAGCCATTTGGCTCGGTTTTTGATGGTTGTGCTGCAACGGCATTTTCGACAACGAAAAACATTTATTACTTGTTAGGACTACTGAATTCGGTTTATGTAAGTGTACTGTCAAGAGTCCTGAATCCAACCCTTCACTTTAAATTGGGAGACTATAACAAAATCCCACTCATTCAGTCTGCTGAAAAAGAAGAGGAAATAGAGCTATTAGTTAAGGAGGATATTGAATTATCGAAATCAGACTGGGATTCCTTTGAAACATCATGGGATTTTCAACGTCATCCTATGATTCCTATCTATGCAGACGATCCTGATTACGCATATAAGGTGGAGGATTTCTACAAAATTTGGGCAAGCAGATGTGAAGCCCGCTTTGACCAGCTCAAATCCAACGAGGAAGAACTCAACCGCATCTTCATTGGCATTTACGGCTTGCACGATAAGCTGACCCCGGAAGTCGAGGACAAGGATGTGACCGTCCGCAAGGCGGATCTTCAGAGGGACATCAAGTCCTTGCTTTCCTACGCCGTGGGCTGCATGTTCGGCCGATATTCTCTGGATACGGAAGGCCTTGCTTATGCCGGCGGCACTTGGGATGCTTCCAGGTACTCCTCTTTCCTGCCGGATGCGGATAACGTGATTCCCATCACGGACGAGGAGTATCTGGAAGACGACATTGTGACCCGCCTGTGTACTTGGCTGAAAGTCGTCTATGGCGAGGCAACGCTGGAACAGAATCTGGACTTCATCGCCGATGCATTGGGAAACAAGGGCAATTCCTCTCGTGAAGTCATCCGGAATTACTTCCTGAATGATTTCTTCAAGGATCATTGCCAGACCTATTCCGTCACCGGCTCCGGCAAGCGTCCAATCTACTGGCTCTTTGACAGCGGCAAGCAGAACGGTTTCAAGGCACTGATCTATCTGCATCGCTACAATGCCGATACGATCGGAAACCTGCGCAATGATTACCTGCACAGGATGCAGCGCATCTATGAGAGCGAGATCAGCCGCATGCAAGATATGATCGACCACAGCACCAATGCCCGTGAGGTCGCCAGTGCGACGAAACGTCGTGAGAAGCTGCAGAAGCAACTGAAGGAATGCCGAGAGTATGATGAGAAGCTGGCGCATCTGGCACTTTCCCGCATCGAGCTGGATCTGGATGACGGCGTGAAGGTCAACTATCGCAAGATTCAGACTGCAAACGACGGCAAATTCTACGAAGTGTTGGCGGATTCCAAGAATATCATGACGAAGAAGTAAGGGGGTGATGGCATGGCAGTTTCCAAAGAATACTTCGGTGAAGGAAAATATGTGGAGTTCAAAGAGGAGATCCCGAAGAAGCATGAGAAGTTTCTGAAGGACATCATTGCCTTCGCCAACACCAGCGGCGGCAAAGTTGTGATAGGCATAGAGGATGAAACAGGTGAGGTGAAAGGATTAGGGGAACAGAATCCGTTCAAACTTTCTGATGCAATCTCCAATATGATCTCTGATGCCTGTACACCCCAGATCTTTACAGATATTACCGCTAAAACACTGGAGGGAAAGACGATTCTTGAAGTAGAAGTATTCCCGGGCACTAACCGGCCGTATTACCTGAAGTCTGCCGGAAAAGAAGCGTCTGCATATGTGCGGATCAATGGAACCAGCCGCCCCTGTGGTGAGTTCATTTTGAAGGAACTGGAGCTGGAAGGTGCGCGGATGTCCTATGATACCCTGTGGGAGATCGGTGATTCCTATGACGAAGAAGCGGTCGAAGCTCTGATGGAAAGCATGTATCAGACTGCGTTGTCAGAATACAGAGGTACCGATGCCCAAAATGCGGTTCATAAGCTTACGACCGAAAAACTGGAGGACTTTGGTATTCTGCTCCGAAAAGAGGGCGAACTTGTTCCTTCCAGAGCCTTTACGCTTCTGACCAAGCCGAGAGAGCGTTATGTCAAAATCCAGTGTGCCCTGTTCAAAGGAACTGAAAAAGTGGATTTTATCGACCGCAAGGAATTCCGTGGACCGGTACAGGAACAGATCGAGCAGGCACATCAGTTTGTGCTGCGTCACACAAATAAGGGTGCCATCATAGAGGGACTTTACCGGCAGGATGTCTATGAGCTTCCGGTCAGTTCTATCCGTGAGATCATCACAAATGCGGTTTTGCACCGCAGCTATGTAGATCCTGCAAATATTCAGGTTTCTATCTACGATGACAGAGTCGAGATCGATTCTCCGGGTATGCTGTGTGCTGGTTTAAGTGTGGCGGATGCGCTCTCCGGGAAATCTAAATGTCGGAATAAGGCATTGGCCGAGGCATTTCAGTATATGAATCTGATTGAAGGCTGGGGAACCGGGGTGCCCAGATTATATAAAGCTTGTGCAGAAATGGGGCTGCCGGAACCGAAATTTTCTGAGTTCGGCGATGGGATCAAGGTGACGATTTATAAGGCCATTAATGCCAATCATGAAGCCAATCCATCCAATACTGGCTTAGAAACTGACAGTAAGGCAGGCGAAAAGACTGACACTAGCAGAAAAACTGGCACAGAAACCAACACAGAAACCAACACAGAAACCAACACAGAAACCAACACAGAACAAAAGGTTATTACTCTGATTAAGCATAATCCATCGATTACGATAAAAGAGATGGCTTTGCAATGCGGAATGTCTGTCAGTGGTATCCGCTATGTGATAGATGCATTGCGTAAGCGCGGAAAGCTGAGCCGTGAAGGGGCACAAAAGCGCGGCAAATGGATCGTTGTCGATTCTGGAGATTGAATGTTATGGCTGAATTAAACCTAAAACAAATTATAGACCGGCTGAAAGCTGAGTTTACGGGCGATACCCGTAAGCTGGTCTTCTGGTATGACGATAAAGCCGAGTTTGAGGAAGATATCGCTGGTGTGGAACTGGAAAATGCGAAGGTATATATTTTGAAGCCGCATAATCAGTTCCAGACCAAGCGCTTTCTGGAGCGAGAAGATACCACCACAAATTACCTGATCTATGCGCCGTTTCCAAAGCCGGATGTGAGTGAAAACCACCTGGAGGACACTATGCTGTACTCCAAGCGGTTTTTTGCCGACCGTACCTCCCTCCTGTCCGTGGATTTGGGCATTGAAGAGAAATATAAGCCGATCATCGAGAAACACATCAAGTTCTTTGCCAATAAAGAGCGCACCCAGCGCTTCTATGATCTGGAAATTGAGAACTTTAACGAGGAGAACATCCTTGTCGGCCTTCTCAGCGCTATCTGTAAGACACGTACCTGCTCTTTTGAAGAGGTGCTGCGGGTTATGATCACGGACGGTGAGCTGGAAGATAATAAGTTCCTTGCCGAGATCGAGAAGTACGACCTGCTGGATTCCTTCTGGAAGCTTTGCGAGCAGCAGTTTGGCTATACGGATGTGAAGCCGACACTGGAAAAGCTCATGGTCACCATGTTTGTGACAGCAACCGCGCGACAGTTGGGATGTGATGTTCCACAGAGCTGGAAGAGCTTTGGTTCGTATAAGTCCGGCAACATCATCGCTTTCCTGAATAATCTGATGAACAGCGTTCTGTATGGAGACCGCTTTGATGCGCTCTCCAAGCATGTATCCGATGGCTTGAATGTGATGGCAGCCTTTTCCTCCATACAGCCGGAAGCACTTGTGGATGTGGATGCGTTTATCGCAGCTGATCAGATACTCGTAAAGTGGATTGTTGAGCGTCTTTCCGCTGAAGATACCGGTGCAAAGCTGGACAGGCTTTCTATTCCGGAAATCTGCGAGAAGCGGAGCAAGATGCATTTTGTCAAACGGACAGAAAAAACATACAGCCTGCTTCACAGTGCCTATGACCTGATTGCTGCTGCGAACTATTCCTGCCCGGATGGCTTTAAGAATATTATCAGCCAGTATCTGAAGGAAGACTATAAGATCGATCAGGAATATCGGAAATTCTATAGCAGTTTTGACGCCTTGGAGGACACCGGCGCGTTTGAAGGGCTACGTACCCTGGTGGAGAACATCTACACCAACGAGTTCCTGGCGACCATTATGCCCAAATGGAATGAGGGCATTCAGGAAGAACAGGCTTTGCAGGAGATCCCCCTTCAGCGGAATTTCTATAGCGGAAATCTTCGTAATACCAAAGAACGTACGGTGGTTATTATCTCCGATGCCATGCGTTATGAGGTGGGGCAGGAATTGTACCGCCGTATGAGCGATGACCCGAAATGCACGGCGAAGCTGGAAGCGCAGCTCTCCGTGCTGCCGTCCTATACAAGGTTGGGGATGGCGGCGCTTCTGCCGCACCGAACTCTCACTATGGAGGACGATTTCCGTGTGCTGGCAGATGGTGTGCTCTGCAATGACCTGGCCGGTCGCCAGACGGTTCTGCAAGCACATCAGAAGGACAGCTGCTGCGTGCAGTTTGATGATATCAAAGGTCTGAAGAAAAACGATCTGCGGGACATCTTCACCGGGAAGCAGGTCGTGTATGTGTATCATAATCAGATCGATGCCCGTGGAGACAAGGCCAATACCGAGGATGAGGTGTTTGTCGCCTGTGAAGAGGCAATCACGGAGATCATGGATCTGATTCGAAAGCTCACTGGAAACGCCAATACCACGCACTTTATCGTCACTTCTGACCATGGCTTTATATACAAGCGCGACAAGCTTTCCGAAAGCGACAAGATCGGCGGGATCAATGACAAGAAGGCGTTCGTCAACCGCCGGTTCATCGTGGCACAGGAGCCTGTGGTCGATGAAGGTGTTCATAACATGTCCATGGGGCGGATCCTCGGAAACGATGATCAGAAGATGGTCTCCTTCCCCGTTAACAGCAATGTATTCAAGGTGGCCGGGGGCGGACAGAACTTTGTCCATGGTGGTTCCTCCCCGCAGGAAATGCTGGTTCCCGTTCTGACCATCCGGATGGAAAAGGGACATATGGAGACCCGTCCCGCGCAGATCGCATTGGTGAGTATCGTGCAGAAAATCACGAACCTGATTACCACCATGGATTTCATCCAGTCGGATGCGGTCAGCGATACGGTCAAGAAGACAACCTATAAGATGTACTTTATCTCGGAGGATAATGAGAAAATTTCCAATGAGAACACCTACATCGCAGACAGCCGTGATGCCGATCCGCAGAAACGAATCTTCCGGATGCGGTTCACATTCAAGAATAAGAAATACGACAAGAACAAGCAGTATCACCTTGTCGTTTACGATGATGCGACAGGCATCGAGGCATTCCGTCACCCTGTGATCATGGATCTGGCGTTTGCCGATGATTTTGGCTTCAGCATCTGATAGAAGGAAAGGCCGGTAAGGGAATATGTCAGAATTTTCGATTACGGATGACAGACGAGAGGTTATCAAGAGTAAGCTACGCCAGAACTTCGATGGGAAGATCGTCCGCAAGGATTTAACAAAAAAGATCAAAGAAGGCGCGAATGTACCAGTCTATGTGCTGGAGTTCCTTCTCGGTCAGTATTGCAGTTCAGATGATCCGGAGGTGATCGAGCAGGGCGTGGATAACGTCAAGCGGATTCTGGCAGACAATTTCGTGCGTCCGGATGAAGCACAGAAAATCCTCTCCCTGCTGCGCCAGTGCGGCAGCCATACTGTGATCGACATGATCACGGTCAATCTGGATATTAAGCACGACTGCTATCTTGCTACCTTTTCAAACCTTGGATTAACGGGCATCCCCATTGATGAGGACTATCCGACCAAATACGACCGCTTGCTCTGCGGCGGAATCTGGTGCATCGTGCAGCTGGATTATGAGTTTGTCGAGGAAGAACGCAATAGGACGCCGATTCACATCCGCAAGCTGACGCCGATCCAGATGCCCCATGTGGACATCGATGAATTAAAGTCAGGGCGCAAAGCGTTTAGCAAAGATGAATGGATTGACGTGTTGCTGCGCTCCATCGGCATGGAGCCAGATGAACTGGAATACCGGGAAAAGTGGCTTCTTCTCACCCGTATGTTGCCGCTGATTGAAAACAACTTTAACTTCTGTGAACTTGGACCCCGCAGCACAGGTAAGTCTCACCTGTATAAGGAGATTTCGCCGAACAGCATATTGGTGTCTGGCGGACAGACGACCGTTGCCAATCTGTTCTACAACATGGGCAGAAAGACCGTTGGTCTGGTAGGACTTTGGGATTGCGTTGCCTTTGATGAGGTTGCCGGTATCCGCTTTAAAGATAAAGACGGCGTGCAAATCATGAAGGATTATATGGCATCCGGCTCCTTTGCCCGTGGCAAAGAGGAGAAGGCGGCATCTGCTTCTATGGTTTTTGTGGGCAATATCAACCAGAGTGTGGATGTGCTTTTGAAGACAACCAGCCTGTTTGACCCGTTTCCACCTGAAATGGGTACAGATACGGCTTTCCTTGATCGTATGCACTGCTACCTACCAGGCTGGGAGATTCCGAAATTCCGGCCGGAGCATTTCACGGACGATTATGGCTTTATTACGGATTACCTGGCTGAGTTTATCCGTGAACTGCGGAAAGAACAATACGGAGATTCGCTGGATAAGTATTTCCGTCTTGGTAAGAACCTGAACCAGCGCGACACCATTGCTGTTCGCAGGATGGTGGATGGATATCTAAAGCTGCTCTATCCGGACGGTCAGTTCGGCAAAGAAGAAGTGGAAGAAGTCCTGACGCTTGCGCTGGAGATGCGCCGCCGCGTCAAGGAGCAGCTGAAAAAGCTGGGTGGTATGGAATTCTATGATGTGAATTTCTCCTACATCGACAATGAAAGCTTTGAAGAGCATTATGTCAGTGTTCCGGAGCAAGGTGGCGGCAAACTGATCCCGGAAGGCATGTGCAATCCCGGTCAGGTGTATACGGTTTCTCGCGGCAAGTCTGGCATGATTGGTGTATTCCGCCTGGAGAGCCAGATGCTCCCCGGTAACGGAAAGTTTGACAGAACTGGTCTCGGCTCCGACAGAGAATGCAGGGAAGCTTCCAATACTGCCTTCAGCTATCTGAAAGCGAATGGAAACAGGATCAGCGGAGCCATCAGCACGACCACGAAAGACTACATCGTAAATTATCAGGATCTGCAGGGCATCGGTATGACTGGAAAGCTGGCACTGCCTACTCTTATCGTCCTGAGTTCCATCGCCCTTGGAAAGCCGACTGTAAGCAGTCTGGCGGTATTAGGTGAGATCAGCATCAGCGGCACGATAATTAAGGTAGATGAGCTTGCAAATGCACTGCAGGTTTGCCTAGATTCCGGCGCGAAGAAGGTATTGCTACCGATAACGTCTGCAGGTGATCTTGGGACAGTGCCGGCGGAGCTGGTGGGATGCTTTAACCTGATTTTCTATAGCAACGCCGAAGATGCAGTGTATAAAGCACTGGGAGTGGAGTAAAGGAGGAACTGTATGAAGTTAAAGAAAGAGTTTTCAGACTTCTACAAAGATATCAGAATTGACAGTGAGTCACATGCATTAAAAGACAAAAGTGAAGTACTGAAGGATGACATCAAATCAAAGCTTCCGGGAATACTTGGAAATCATGGTATTAGCATCACGAAAAGTGATATTCGAATGATTGATCAGGGTAGCTATAAATACAACACAACGATTAAAGATGATGTGGTAGATCGTGACGTAGCTGTAATGATTCCGTTAAGTACTTCTGATAATTCAGATCCTCGGAAAATCAAAGGCTATTTGAGAGATTCCATTAATATTTCTTCGAGGACAGTATCAATAAAGGAACCATGCGTTAGAGCATCGTATTACGAAAACGGCGAAGAATGGCTTCATATTGATCTTCCTCTTTACGCAGAGGATGGATATTCGGTGTATCTTGCGCGAGGAAAAGAGTACGGGAACGAATACTCTTGGGAGATAGCTGATCCGGACGGTTTAAATGATTATCTATGTGGGAAAATCAATGGAAATGATCAGCTCCGCCGAATTATATGCTTTATAAAAAAATGGCGTAATGAAAAGTACTCCGGTTCAATCAGTGACCATGAAGTGCCACCGAGTATCGGTTTAACCCTGCTTGCCTGTGACAGTTTCTCTTCACAATCAACAAGTGAAGGAGACGACGACCTTCTTTCGTTGCAAAAGACTATGAAGGGAATTTTAGGCAGATTCACCTATACATATGACGCTAACGGAAACCTTGTGCGAACTATTTCAGTGGATCTTCCAGTTGCACCGTATACGGATGTTTTCAAGAAGATGAAGGACAGTAGCATTTCGCCTTTGACAACCTTTTACAATAGGTTGTCAAAGGCGGTTGATAATCTCACAAACGCTGTGAATGTTGAGTCTGCTCATGATGCCGGTGAGTATGTTCAGAAAGTTCTGGGGGATGACTTTATCGTGCCGGCGAAAGAAGCGGTTGCAGCAGCGGCACAGAACAAACGAGAACACAGTTTTGGATAGGATAGGATATGACGGTAAAAGAAATTTTAGAATCATATGAAGAGATTGCGATAGGGGAGCAAATTCTTGAAGGCGTGCTTTTCTTTACTTTGTTTGAGAAACAGTTCCTATTCTTTGCCCCCGAAGTAAATGACCCTTCCTCAAGGGCTACTGTATATTTATACAATGATAATCTCCTGGATTTTCCTCATATCATGCTTCGGGAAAACACTATTACTGATGGAAAAGGCCTTCCAAATGGGACATACAGGTGGGTATGTCTTTTTGAACAAAACAGTATAGTGAATTCGATCGTCTCGTATGAGGACAAAATATTTGATTGTATTGATAGATTGATTGAGTTGCTTTCTATGTCTTCAGCGGACAAGGAGAGAGAATTTCAGAAGGAATTTATGTACTACTGGAATAGCGAGACTACCGGAGATCAGAAGTTCTCCGTGTATTTAGATCAATCTGCGCATTTTGCGGAAATGGATGCGTTCTATGGCGCAAAAAAAGTCCGTCTTATACAACGAGGGTTAGCTCTTACTGATATAGATGACAGAGATAAGTCTGGGAGGAAATGGATTCACCACGTCGAAAATGATGTGTTTTATATCCCAATAGTAGATTGCCGTAGTATTCTTCCCCCTCACAGGGGGTATCAATGGACAGCCTCTGAAGTACAAAATATCGTTTATGGAAAACAAATCGAACATATCAGTGACGACACTTTTCAGGCGATAAAAAGAATAATTCCAAAAACACAAGATTTTATTCTTGTTTTCGGAATGAAAACGGATCAATCGAATGTTTTGTTTTCTCTGAAAGTGAAGTGTAGAAATGGCAAGAGTCACACATTGCTGGAGAAACTACTCTCGGATATTGTTTCGCTTGAGCTGCTTAATACGGAGCGAAAGGATTACGCCTTTTTGTGTGAGCAGATAGGGAATGACATAGGGTTACTGAAGAAGAGAGTATTGGTTATTGGAGCCGGTTCTTTAGGGAGCTATATTTCGTTTGAGCTTGTAAAGAATGGCGCTAAAAATTTGAAGATATATGATGGCGACAAAATCGAAGAAGAAAATGTTCTACGATGGGCATATGGCGGCATTGGCAAGGGCACAAACAAAGCATCAACTGTTCAAATTTTGCTAAAGTTACTTCATCCTGAAATCACAATAGAAGCATGCGAGACTAACATAAATGTGGATTCTCTGATGGAAGAAATCAGTGATAAAGATTTGATCATATTTACTATTGGAAGTAGCGATGAGCAGTTAAAACTGAACAGGGTATTAAAAAAAGCAAACTGCCCCATACCGGCGATATTTGTTTGGCTTGAAGAGGGCGGAACTAATAGTCATATTCTGTTTGTTGATTATCGAAAACCAGGGTGTTTTGAATGCCTGTATACAGATTCTAACGGAGAATACGTCAATAATAGAGCCAGGAAAAATTCAACTTCAGCTACAGAAAACGGTATAATTCGCAACGGCTGCGGAGGTACAAGGGCTGCATATGGAACAGCCATTCTTCTTAGAACAACAGCAGCCTTGTTGGATGTAATACGAGATTATAACGGACATAAGATGATAGCGAATACTCTTATAGATATATCGGAAGAAAAAATCGCTATTTCTGACACAATATTTCCGATGGAGGAGTGCAATTGCTGTGGAGATACGGGCAAATAACAAATGTGTAAAAATTGATCTTCCTAATGGAAAGGTAGTTGACGTTCTAAGTCCTGTAATGGATGAGATACGAAAATGGATACAGGACGATGGCTATAAGCCAGAAAGTGGCGGATATATAGTAGGATACCAGCATGAACATACGGGGAATGTTTCTTTAGAAGCGGTATCACATCCCTACCTAATGGATATAAAGAATCGCGTAAGATTTGACATACGAGATCCACGCCACCAACTATTTTTGAAAAAGGCCAGACGTCATAAGAGTTATTATATGGGTGTGTGGCACACACATCCACAAAAGATTCCGGTACCTTCAAATATTGATTGGAATGATTGGGATGAAACCATGCGTTTAGACAAGACAGGATGCCAATATATCTTTTTTATCATTGCTGGCACCGATGAATGGCGGCTTTGGGTTGGGGATATTCTGACTGGAGAAATCCAGGAAGTTTATGAATGTGAGAAAGATATGGACGGAATCTATATAAAAGAGAGAATGCTATAAGATGAAAATACTGTATGAAAAGATTTCAAGTAATGAGAGACAAATACTAGAGGTAATAGCTCTGATTGTTGTGATATTTGTACCATGGGTTGTTGATTTACAGGAGATATTTAGGAAGTATCTGAATAGCCATCCCATTTCTCCTGATGACTTTTTTTGGCAAGTCGCAATTAGAACGGGCAGACCTGTCGCCTCTGTAATACTTTTTATTGCCCTTCTTTTAGCGATAAGGAAGTTTAATCAGGGATTCGTTATGAATCGTAAGCGTGTTTATCACGACCACAGCTATGCATGGTATTGGTTCTGCTCAAAAATCCTCGGCATCAAGAGTTGTGATTTAGTGCTTGTTCCAATTCCTACGCAGTTTAAGTTGGTAATAAGAGCTACTTTTCCAGAATACCCACTGGATGAAACAGAATATCCTGTTGTTGAGAATGAATCAGACAGTACAGTTTCGGTACTGAATCAGGAGGAGTCAACCAACTTAATCAATATTGTCTTGGAAGACACATATGCTATTGATGAACGGCAGATACCAAAATCAAAACAAGGATATAAGACAATCAAAATCAGCAGAAACAACGGCGCAGACAACTCTCGACACTTTAGTCAAAAGTATATCGAGGAAATCATTAAATGTGTTAGAGGGTTAAAAGGGAAAGTATTGGTAAATATATATGCCACTACTAATCCAATGAATACAAAGCATATTGCAAATAGGGTATTCGGTCTGGGGGAAAGAGGAAATGTCGAGCATTTGTATGTATTTCAGCAGAGCAAAGGCGGTCGAAGACGTTTTGAAGAAAAAGGCAGAAAGATTTTTTAAGGGAGTTGTTTGATTATGCAAGGAAGCTATAAAGTCATCACTCTCCTCTCAATGAGATTCAACTGGCGAGGGAATTTATTCTTTCACAGGAGAAAAAATTTTGCTAAAACCCTTGATATGATACAACTTTTACAAGACAACGGGTACCAATTGCGTGAACCTTATTTAAAAGCTCTAGAGAATGGTATCTTTGAATTGCGAATAAAATTGGGAAATAATATTTCAAGGATTATGTAGTTCTTTTACGTGGATCAACATATCATTCTTACAAATGGTTTCATTAAAAAGACACAAAAGACTCCTCGAAATGAAATTGAGAAAGCAAAAAATATCGGGTAGATTATACGGATAGAAAGGAATCGTACAATGAGTAGAAAGTTTGATGATTTTCTTCAGGAACAACTTCAGGATCCTGAAATTAGAAAAGAATATGAAGCTCTTCAACCTGAACATACAGTTATTCAGTCTATGATTGATGCCAGAAAGAAATCTGGCATGACGCAAAAAGAGCTTGCAGAGATAACCGGTATTGCACAAGGAGATATTAGCAAACTAGAACGTGGTAGTGCCAATCCATCCATTAGGACACTTCAGCGCTTGGCAAAAGGAATGGGAATGATTCTTAAGATTGAATTTACTCCGGAGCAGGTATCGGTAGTGAAATAGTTTTCGGATCATGTGAAAGACAGAAATTTTCTTGGAATGGATAGTTTGAATGTTGCAAAAAATTTCTGTCTTTACTTTTATTATCAATTGTTATCTATTGTTTACCAATGAGATCAGCTTCAGTTGAAGATATAAGATATTATTCTATTTGTTGCATATGCAACAAATGTATTTTATTTTATAAAGATAATTAGAATATACTAACAAGAAATATAGTATATACAGCAGACTCATATCGTAAAAATTGAACTGATTCTATCCGGCAGGTTCAAAAAGCAAACCTGCCTCATAGATTGTCAGAAGAAATAAGTGGAATTGGAAGGAGAAGAAAATGGATAAGATTTTGGATTTGGATAAAAGTGTAGCATCCCTTGTAAAGGAGTATCCGGAAGTTGCCGACATCATGGTTGAATTAGGGTTCACAGAAATAAAGAATCCTGCCATGCTGGCTTCTGTAGGTCGAATTATGAACCTGAAGAAGGGGTCTCAGATGAAGAAGATTCCTATGGAGGAGATTGTTCGTGCATTCCGGGAAAAAGGATTTGAGATTACGGATGGAGGGAAGCCATTTCCTGCTGATGCAGCTGATGTATCTCAGACAGTTCAGGCAACAGAGACAGCTCAAACAGCGAAAGCCCCGGTAGATCGTGCTGAAGCCTTGCGTTCTCTTTTGGATCGTCTGTCTGAGGGGGAGGATTTGGAATCTGTTCGTGCAGATTTTGTACGGGATTTTAAGGATGTGGATCCTGCGGAAATCATGAGGGCGGAGCAGGGTCTCATGGAGTCTGGCATGCCTCTTTCTAAAGTACAGAAGCTATGTGATGTGCATTCGGCTCTTTTCCATGGAGATAGTCGGGAAGAGAAGATTGCCAATGCGGAAAGAGCCGTACAGGCTTCTTTAAAGAATCAGGCAGGGAAAGAGGAAAAAAACTACATCAATAAAAGTGAAGAGGCGGATGCCTTGATTCAGATTCCCGGACATCCTCTTTCTACATTTACCAAGGAAAATCAGGCTCTTGGGCAGTATTTAGAAAGCACGCAGGCAAGATGGGAAAGCTTGGTAGAAAGTCTTTCCGGAAAAGCCGGCGGAAAAAATAAAGCAGAAATAGCAGAAAAATCAAAAGGAGTACAAGGCGCAGAAGGAGTAGAAGAAGCACAAGGGGCGCCGGATTGGGAATCTTTGCTGGCTGCATTTTCTGAGGAGCTTGCAAAACTCCGTTCCTTTACCGTGCACTATGCGAAGAAGGGAGACCTTCTCTATCCGCTTTTAAAGGTGAAATACGACATTTCCGGGCCTTCTCAAGTCATGTGGACAGTGGATGATGAGATTCGGGATACTCTGGGAGAACTGAAAAGAGAGCTTACTGAGAAGAGCAAGGGCGTGAGAGCGCTCAAGAACACCGGAGAGGATCTGGATGATGAGGAAGAAGAGTACATTAGAAGCAAAGCGGAGATTGCAGAAAGCATCCTAAACAGCTTTTTCTTAAAGAATTATCTTGCTGTACGGAACCGTATGGAGGAGATGATTTACAAGGAGGAAAATATTCTCTTCCCCATGTGCGCCCTGCAATTTCAAAAAGAGGAGTGGATACAGATTTACTTCGATTCCAAAGACTATGAAGCTTGTTTTTCCGTTGAAAATGAATCTTGGAAGGAAGCGGAAGAAAACGGCAATACTCCGGAAAAGTGGAGAGCGGTTGAAGGAGCAGGAGAAGCAGAAAGAGAGGAAGGTAGGAAAGAAACTTCCGAGGAGCATTCCGGAGATTTTCATAATGCTGAACTTCCTCAGGGTGCCGGAAAAATGCTAGAGGACCTGCTTCGTAGAGTAGAATCACTGGAAGGGAAATCCGGAAATAGAGAAGAGTCCCCTTCTGCAAGCGATGGAGAAATCATCATGCCCGGTGGACATTTAAAGAAAAATGATCTGATCGCCATGTTAAATACCCTTCCGGTGGAGATTACTTTCGTGGATAAGGACAATATCAATCGTTTCTTTAATGAAGGGCCAAAGGTTTTTAAACGCCCGCAAATGGCCATTGACCGGGAAGTATTTTCCTGTCATCCTCCCAAAGTGGAACCTATGGTGCGTATGATTATCGGAAACTTCCGGGAAGGAAAGGAAGATGAAGTTCCTATCTGGATGGAGAAAGGCGGCAAGCCATTCTTGGTGCGCTATATGGCTGTTCGAGACAAAGAGCAGAACTATGTGGGAACCCTGGAAGCGGTAACGGATATGACAGAGGTTAAAGAACATTTCCGTCAGTATTTTAAGAGCCATCCGGAGGAACTGTAAAAAACGCGGCTGTATAAAATCAAAATAATTTTCTAAGCAATATAGGTCTGAATTTGGGGCACGCTCTCGCTAGCTTCGCCACGTAGCGGTACTAACTTCAAGCTTCGCTTTACTTGCTTTCAGTAAGTACCGACGGGCTCAGACTACCCCTCATTAAGACCTATATTGCCGAAAATTACTCTATTATTATGATTTTACAGCCTCATTAAGAGGACAAGAATAGGTGAAATGCCTGCGCGGAAACGTGCAGGCATTTTTTCGGTTTTATCGATTTTTTTAGCTGGGACTGTTTTTTATCTCCCTGATTTGGCTGGAGCAATAGCCTTGCGTGCCACAGGATTGATTTGTATACTGTCATAAGATTAAAAAGGAAGAAGTTCCATGGGTGGATTAGAAAATGTGAAGTATGAATTACAGGTGATTAAGAAAGCATACAGGACCGGTTGGTAAAGTTGTTAAGTGCTGTAAAATGACCTTCGCCATATTTTTTGGAGGATGAAAATGGTATTTGAAGAAAAATCTATCAAAGATAAGCTTGGCAGGTCCGTTCTATTCAGAAACGCGAGACCGGAAGATGCGGAGGATCTGATCCAATATTTAAAGATAACGAGTGCCGAGACGCCTTATCTCGTCAGAGAGCCGGAAGAAATCACCATAACAAAGACAAAAGAAGAACAGTTTATTCGGGACAAGATAGATGCAGATCGGGAGCTTATGCTTATTGCGTTAATAGATGGAAAGCACATCGGGAACTGTTCTCTTATGAGTATTGCTCCGTACAAGAGATACAGCCACAGATGCGAGATTGCCATTGCCTTATACAAAGAATACTGCGGATGCGGGATTGGAAAAGCGATGCTGCAGATTGTTCTTGATCTTGCAAAAAATGTCGGATACGAGCAGGCGGAGCTGGAAGTGATGGCAGAGAACAAAGATGCCATTCATTTGTATGAGAAACTGGGATTTGAGAAGTATTGTACCTTCCCGGATAACATGAAGTTTGCGGATGGGTCTTACATGGACGCATACTGGATGATGAAGAAGCTAAAATAATCTTTGTGTTCCCTTAAGCAGTCATTTTTAAGGAAAAAAATATAGCTTCCCATCCTCCATTATTTCTTCTGTAATTCATGTCCCTTTTGCTTTTAAAGCTTTTCAGTTCCTAAAAATCCGGAAATTCTACATCCTCACTTTTTACAAGTTTTGCATTTCCGTCCTTATCTTTTGCAATGTAAAAGAGCTCATAGCTTATTTTAGCATCTGTTCCCCTAGGATCCTTGGCGGCAAATATCACGTCTTCTTCGGGCTTGCCTTCCTGCGTGTGCTTCCCGATATAGGCTAGCGGAATATAGTAGGCATTTTCGTCATCCGGTACAGCTTCTTCAAAGGCATTTTGGATTGCCGGAATATTTTCCGGGAGATAGGAGCCGGTATTGTCAATGTAATCTTCTCCCTCCTCTCTGGATTCTTCTGTGGGGAAGAGGATGGCACTCCCCATTACCTCGGACTTTCCGGAAAGGTCCTGATAAATCTGTAAAAGTACGAAGGAGACATTTTCCTGATAATCCGTCCAAGTACTCTTACATAGGTAAAGGTAGTTTGTGCCGGAAACAACTTGGGTGCCCAGCAAGGCGATGGGCTCATAATGGGTATAGTTATAGCCATTTCGTAATGCCGCTTCAAAGGCACTCATGGCATCCGGGTTATCCTTCAGAGAGAAACTTACGAGATTCGTGTTATAGGCTCCTATGAGTGGGGCATCGGAATTGTTTTCAGCCTGTTCCTTTTCTTTTGTTACTCCGGATTCTGTAGGATTCGGAGCACTGCTTTCTGTATCTTCGGAATCAGCCTTACTGCTTTCTTTCTTTGTGTCACTTAGACTCGCGGAATTGCTTTCTTTTGTTGCTTCTGTGGAATTGGCTATGCTACTTTCATTTGCCTTTTTACCGGTACAGGCGGTAATGGACAGAGTGGATAATACTGCGATAAACAGTGTATGCTTTAAAAGATTCTTTTTCATTTTTTTCCCCTTTTATATTTCTAGCTTTTGTCTCCCTCTTGTACTTCTAGCTTTTTCCTTTGTATTATAAATCGAAAAGTGGAAACTGCTTCTTACAAAACAGAGTCAATCTTGTATTCGATGCAATTGAAAAGCAATTTTGTCGATTTTTTTCAATCGTAAATTCAACCGTAAAATTTTGCGATTGAATTTACGGCTGTTTTCAATTACTATTGTCCTAACAACAAGGAGGTAAAGGGGATGAAAGAGACTAGACAGCTAGAATTTAAATCAGATATTTCCAATACATTTTTAAAAACGGTGAGTGCATTTGCCAACTATGATGGTGGACAGATTATATTTGGTGTAGGAGATACAGGTGAAAAAATCGGGCTAAAGGATCCGGCAGAGACCTGCCTTCTAATAGAGAATAAAATTAATGATGCCATTCGCCCCCAGCCTCAGTATGAACTATCGGTGAATGAGAAAGATAAAACCGTAACCCTTACAGTGGAGGCGGGACCGGCTAAGCCTTATACCTATAAATCCAAAGCTTATCGAAGAAATGATACCTCGACTATTGAAGTGGATGAACTGGAACTAAGCAGATTGATACTGCAGGGAAGAAATATTCACTATGAAGAGCTCCCTGCGGATACACAAGAGCTTTCCTTTTCGGAGTTGGAGCGGAGAGCTAAACAGGAGATAGGAATAAAATCTTTAAATAAAGACATTTTGAAGACCTTGAATTTATATCAAGATGGAGAAGGCTATAACCATGCGGCAGAGCTCCTTGCGGATCAGAATCATTTTCCCGGAATTGATGTGGCCAGATTCGGGGAAGATTTAAGCATTATTTTGAAGCGTGCAGTGTTGGAAAAGGAGTCTATCCTTTCTGAACTGGAGAAAGCAGTTGAGATCTATCGTGATTATTATCAGTATGAAGAAATCCGGGGAATGGATAGGGTAAAAGTAGAGAAGATTCCTGAGGAAGCATTCAGAGAAACCATTGCCAATGCCTTGATTCACAGAACCTGGGATGTCAACGCGCAGATTCGTGTGCTGATGTTTGAAGATAGAATTGAAGTCAGCTCCCCGGGAGGATTACCGGCAGGACTTTCAGAGGAAGAGTACTTAAAGGGAAATATCTCTATGCTCAGAAATCCTATTTTGGGTAATGTATTTTATCGTTTGCATATTGTGGAAATTCTTGGTACCGGAATTATTAGAATTAAAGAAGCTTATAAAGAAAGCCAAAAGAAGCCGGTTTTTGAAGTCTTTGAGAACTCCATTAAAGTCACCTTGCCAGCCATCAGCAATATAAATCTTAATGCAGATGAGGCTGTTGTATATGCTGTATTAAGGAAAAACTATCCGAAATCCATTAGTGAAATTATGGAAGAAGTCCCATTTGGGAAATCAAAGATAGCGGCACTGTTAAAGAGAATGGCGGAGAATCATTACGTTACGATTGTAGGTAGTGGAAGAGGAACGAAGTATAAGATTTAGAAAAAAGGTTATAGAAGGTCTATTCATTGCAGAATTGATTTCATTATAGATACCATTTGAATTTAGATTCGATAAGGTTTTTATATTGCGACAATAGTGCATAGGCAGTAATATATTTGTACACATACATTGTAATTTATTATGTTAGCGAAGGAGGTATTCTGCTATGAGTATAAGAGAAAAAGAAGTATTTCATATGCAATTAGTCTTAATACCGATTTTGGCGAAGGCATGGAAGAAAACCTATTCCGAACTATCAGATTTGTTAAAGAAATATGAAGTATTAAGCTACATTGATGTTTGCTATGAAGCTTATAATTCTACCGGGAATCAAGGGATTATCGATGATTTGCAAGACTATATTGAGATGCAGGGAGGCTTGCTTTTTTAGAACGCAGGAAGCTGTAAATACACTAAGCTTTGATAAAGTGAAAAGGCAGGTGATTGAATAATGATTACAAGTGCAGATCAGAAAAAAGCTATGCTAAATATAGCCGTATTTCTTGTGGAATATATTATGAAAGATAAGGGGTATTCAAGGGATGAGGCAGTTGAATTTTTGATGAAAACCACTGTTTATGCAGCCTTGATGGATGAAGAAACAGACCTTTATCTGGAATCAAGAGAATCCGTCCTGGATATCTTAAAAGAGGAATTGGCCGGAAATCCGTATAGATTGCTGGTGGTATAATAATTTTCTTTCATGCGTGCTTTTTATCTTGGACAACATAGCTTCTAGGCAAGAGTTTAAATGCACTCTGCTAAGAGGCTATTTTTATTTCTTCAAATAGACCTCCCCCTCCATCTATGCTATACTTTCTCTGTAATTAAACTTTGCTGTTTTTTGAAAGTTCTTAACGAATTTTCTCATCAAAGGAGGTCTATGATTACCTATCGTTGTAAGCAATGTGGCGCCCAGTTGGAGCTTGGCAGTGCCGGCGGGTTTCAGTGCCCCTATTGCGGGGCGAGAGCCTTTATGTCCGATGCGGAATTCAAAGGGAATCATGAGTTTCGGAAGAAGCTTTTGGCCTATTACAAGGCGAAAGCAAGCGAGAAGGAAAATGACTATAGCGGCGATGCCCTGTGGGAAGAGCTGGGAACTGCCACCTATCCTATGGCAAATGGCAAGAATTTAACCCTCTCCTATATGGATCGTTATTCTTATCCGGAGATGCTTTGTTACTTGTGCCGGGAGTCGGTGGTCTATGTCTTTGACCGTGAGGATGGGGCAAATGCTTTTATGCTTGGCTTAAGTCGTCTTAGCTTTCCGGAGGCGGATGTAAAGTTATCAAGGTGCTTTCCTATGCTAAAGTCTAAGATTGCTTTAGATGCCGGAAAGGTCTGTCTGATATTCACCAGAAAGCCCTACTTTTATCCTGCGGAGGTCTTTGCCCCATTTGCTTCCGAGCATTTAGCCTGGGTAATTTCACGGATGGAAAATATCTGTTGCGCCTTGGAATATTCGGAGCTTCAGCACGGGGATATCACCGCGTCCAGTCTTTTCGTGAATTCGCTTACCCATGAGGGGATGCTCTTTGGGGATTGGAGAAATGTGGAAAGGAAGCGTAGCAATCAGGATTTACTGGATTTGCGAAAGACCGCAAAATCCGTGGCGGAAAATATCCATAGTCCGGCTCTTTTGGAGGAATTTATATTGGCAGAGCCGGAAGGGGATGCCTTTCAGGACTTCGGCGCATGGGATAAGGTGATTGAAGAGGGCTTTGGCGGTCATCGTTTTGTTAAGATGAAATAGGAGGAAAATATGGGTTACGGCAGTTATTCAGCATCAGATTGGCAGAAATTGAAAAGTAGTAGAAAGCTCTCCAATGGGCAGAGGGTTGAGGAAGTATTTACAAGAAGAGAATGTAATCCCAAGATGAATCCGAAATTCATCGGCACCAGAGAGTGTTTTGACTCGGAGGAGCATCCCAATACAACCCCTATAGTTGTGGGCTTGGATGTGACCGGCTCCATGGGCTATCTTGCGGTAGAGCTGGCAACGGGAGCCTTAAATGAGCTGATTACCAAGCTTTATTCCACCGGCGCCGTGGCAGATCCTGCCCTGATGTGTGCGGCTTACGGGGATTTTCAGGATGCATCCCCCTTGCAGGTCACCCAGTTTGAGTCGGATATTCGTATTGCCGAGCAGCTATTAGATATTTACTTTGAAAATCATGGAAATGGTCAGGTGGTACCCACCTGCCTTTGGGAATTCTTATCCCGCCATACCAATATTGATGCGGTGAAGAAAAGACAGCAAAAGGGCTTCCTTTTCACCATCGGAGATATGGCAGAGATTCGTAGTGATTCGGTGGGGGCAACGATTGCCCGGGTTATAGGAGATGAAATCGAAAGGACTGTCACAAAAGAGGATTTATTGAATGAAGTAAAGCAATCCTTCCATGTTTTCCATATCATGATTGGTGGACACAGCCAGGAAAATGAGAAGCTGCTTCCGGGGCATTGTATCGTACTGGAAAGACAGGATATTTCCTGCCTTCCGGAAATCATTATCAGTGCCATTCAGCTGCAAAAGGGAGCTGCTTTAGGGGAAGTTCTTGGTCGTTGGGATGAAATCAATCGTCCTCTGATTAGCGCGGCATTAGCACAGCTATCCTTGCAAAGGGATGAAGATATTTTCCTATAAGCATAATCACTGTCATAGGCACAGCGCTGAATATTTAGCTATGAGAAAATAGCAGTTAATGGCAGGGAATGAACTCATACTTGTAAGAAATAGAAGTCATTAGCAAAAGGATAACAATATTAATTTATGAGAACAATTGCGGTTATCGGCAAGAATTTTGGGGATGAAGGAAAGGGCTCTACTTGCGGCTGTCTTGCTTCATCCCTTAAGAATGCGTTGATTATTAAACATAATGGCGGCGGACAGGCAGGGCACACGGTAGAAGATCCGGAAGGAAAATGGCGTTTTATCCATCATCAGATTGGCGCCGGAGCGGAGTACCATGTGCCTACTTTATTTGCCGACAGCTTTATGCCGGACTTGTTTCAGCTGGGGAAGGAAGTTAAAGAATTTACGGAGCTCTTCGGCTTTCAGCCCATCCTTTATTCTGAAAAAAATGCTAGGATAACAGCCATAGATGACGTACTTTTAAATATGGGTGCAGAACTTGCCAGAGGCAAGAATCGCCACGGCTCCTGCGGTATGGGCATAGAGGAATGTGTGCAGCGAAATGCCGCCGGATACGGAATTACCGTGGAAGAGCTTGCTACATGGAGTAATCAGGAATTATTAGACCGTTTAAAGCATATTCGAAAAGAGTATACGGAAAGAAGAGCGGAAATCGTGGGAATTCAAGCACCAGCTTCCTCGAAAGCCATGAGGCAATCGAATCTTATGAATCCCTACTATGAGATGCTAAACAATGAGAGGGTTCTGGAAAACTTTGTAGAGGAAGTGAAGGAGAATGTGAAGCTCCTGACCTTAGTGGATGCGGATAGAAAATGGCTGGAGAAGTTTCAGCATTTGATTTTTGAGACAGGACAGGGCTTGCTTTTGGATCAGGACTATGAAGCTTACGCTCCCCATTTGACTTCTTCAAAAACCGGCATCCATAATCCGGCTATCTTTTTAGAAAAACGAGGTTTATCCCTAGAGGAAGCCATCTATGTAACTCGACCTTATGTCACCCGCCATGGAAATGGGCCTTTACCCTGTGAGGTGAATCGTTCTGAACTTCCCGGCGTGGGAGAGGACCTGACCAATCAGCCTAATGAATGGCAGGGGACTTTACGCTATGCAAAGCATGAGAGCCTGGAAGCCTTTTTTGCACCGGTACTAAGAGATAGGGATTCTGTAAATTGCTTAGAGCATACGGGCGAAACAAAACGTCCCTACCTTCCCAAACTCGCCATCCTTGTTACCCAACTATCGGAAACAGGACATCAACTATACTTTGATGAGGGGAACATTCCCTTTGAAACAATTCAAAAAGAGGGAGAGGAGCTGGGGATTTCTTGCTTGAAAGATATTTGATAGAGAGCTCTTAAACTTCCCTCGAAAATCTCGTAAACAACGCATTTCATGCTTATGTAACGCTCTTAAAAGAAATAGAATCGGAGGCTAATCCATGAAAATTTTACTGACAGCCTTTACTCCCTTTGACGGGGAGTGCATTAACCCGGCGCTGGAGGCGATGAAGCTTTTGCCGGACAAAATAGGAAATCTTGAAGTTCTAAAGTTAGAAGTACCAACAGTTTTTGGAAAGTCTGCTCTACTTGTGCTAGAGACCATAGAAAAAGAAAAGCCGGATTTTGTCCTTTCCATAGGACAAGCAGGAGGAAGGGCGGAGATTACTCCGGAAAGAATTGCCATTAACATAGATGACGCCAGAATTCCGGACAACGAAGGCAATCAGCCGGTGGACAGGCCCATTTATCTCGATGGGGAAAATGCCTATTTTTCAACTCTGCCGGTAAAAGCCATGGTGGAAGCCATCAAAAAAGAAGGGATTCCCGCGGCATTATCCAACTCGGCAGGAACCTATGTCTGTAACCATTTGATGTATTCGGTACTGTATTATATTCAGATAAATGCCTTACCCATTAAGGCAGGATTTATCCATGTTCCCTATATCCCCGAACAGACAGAGGAGAAAAAAGATAAACCCTCCTTGTCCCTTCAGGATATCGTCAAGGGACTAAAAGCCTCCATAGAGGCAATTTCAAAATAAGATATTGTAGAATTTTCAAATCAATTATTAGAATAAAAAGAGCTGTATAAATTAAATTATTTAGTTAAAAGCGATTGATGTAGTATAGGCTGTAAGAGGGGCAATCTGAGCCCGCCGGTACTTGCTGAAAGCGAGCAAAGTGATGCTTGAAGCTTAGTACCCGATGCGTTGGCGAGGTTAGCAGGAGCGTGCCCCGATTACAGCCTATACTACATCAGAGCGTATCTATATAAAGCTTGCAGCTCTTTTTATATAAAAAAGATGCCGTAGAAAATCTACGACATCTTTTTTTGAAATCTTATCTCTTCACTGTTCTTTTCAATCCATAGTAAGCAAGTCCTAAAACGGAAAGTCCGAAGAAGCCTGCCCAGAGGAGAAGCTGAGAGCTGTCTCCGGTTGGGGTATCACGCTTATTGTCTGCTACCGGTCTGGATTCTCCCAGAACCTGAGGAACAAGCTCAGGGTTTACTTCATTTTCCGTTACTTCACTGGAGTCCGGAGTAGGTGTAGGTCTGGACTCACCGGCTACCGTCGGGGTAGGAGGTGTGGATGGTGTGGGATTAGAAGGTGTAGGAGTGGATGGTGTAGGGGTAGAAGGTCTGTTCGGTCTTGGTGACGGTGTTGGCGGTGTTTCAGGAGTGGGGCTTGGAGGAGTAATGGTCTTTGTATTGGTAACAATATATCCGTTAGCCGCATCTCCGCTGATTGCAGAGGTATATCCGCTTAATGCCACCTCTTCTACGGTGTAAACAATCTCGTGTCCGTCATTGGCATCAAACTTGGGAAGATTCTCAAAGCTGTGCTTCCACTGATCGGTTTCGGTAAGAGTTACCTTCTCCTTGGTAGCGCCATCTGCCAAAAGCTTAATCTCTACCTGATTTGCACTTTCGCCGTTCCACTTCTTTTCTACGGTAAGAATGATTCCGGGAACGTTTACAAGCTTAAATCCGCTGGTTTGATTTCCGCTCATTTTCACAGAATATCCCTCAGCGCCTTTTTCCTTGATGGTGTACTGGTAAAGCTCGTCATTTTCATCAATCTTTGGAAGGTTCTTAAAGCTAATGCTCCAATCATCGGCTTCGGTCATGGTCTCTTGGCCGATGTAAATGGGATTTGCCGGGTCTTCTTTATTTACGCGATAAAGTTCTACGATAATGCTGGTAGGACGGGTTTCCGGATTGTCATATTTCCAGGTCTTATTGACCTTGATGGAAATGACCTTCTTTTCTCCGGTGTTTACGGTTCCGTTGGAGCCGATTCCGCCGCCACGGGTAGCAGAGGTATTTCCGGAAATGATGACCTTGGCCAAGCCTTCCGCCTCAGCGTCCTCAGTAACATCAGTGTGTAATCCTAAGATTTCGCCTGTAGCGGAGCTTAATTCACCCTCTAACTTGTTGATGGGAAGCTCTTCATTTTCATCATTTTTCCAGTTATAGGGAGTTCCACCCAGCATAAAGGAGGAGATAGCATACTTGGGAGAACCGCTACTTACATAACCGTAACGGTAACCCGCCTCGATATAAATATCCTGTGCCTTTTCAGAATGGTTTCCGAAGATAGCAACACCGTTCTTTACATTGATTCCTGTATTGGAAGTGGGGCAGGAAGCATATCCGCCACCTTCAGTCTCTGCAGTATTATCGGTAATCAAAGCATTGGTCAGGTTTAAAACACCCTGCTTACCGCGAAGGATTTCCGCCTTACCGTTTACGTAGATACCGCCGCCGCCAAAGTGCTTGTTTCCATAGCCTTCACCGGTCATGGCATTGTTAATAATCTTTCCTTCGGAAATGTTGGCAACGGAATTTCCGGTAGACAGTCCGCACTGGATAAAGATACCGCCACCGCTTGCTCCTGCTTTGTTTCCGCTGATGGTTCCGCCGGTCATGTTTAAGGTATTCCCTTCGGTAACGTCAATGATAGAGCCCAGTGCAATACCGCCTCCATACTCATGACAGTAGTTATCAGCAATCAAAGCATCGCCGCTTAGGTTAATGGTAGAACTGCGGTATGCGCAGATTCCGCCTCCACTTACAAAGGGATTGCCGTTAAAAGTATTTGGGGAAATGGCCTTGTTTTCTCTGATTTCTCCCCCGGACATATTGAAAGTAGTATTATCTAATAAAAATACTCCGCCGCCAAAGAAAGCGCTGTTGTTCCGAATAATTCCGCCGGTCATATTAATGACAACCTTTTGGGTATCGGAGATCGCGTAGATGGCACCTCCGTTAGCGTCGATTCCTTTGGTAACGGTTACAAAATTGTTTTCTAAGATGGCATCCTCTTCAATATTTAGATTGCCGGAGACTTTAATGAGAGATTCTCTGGTTTTTCCGTCATTTTCTCCGCCACCGTCAATGGTGATATTTCGAAGAGTAGCTTCTTTTCCGGTTGGAATGCTTAATAGATATCCTGAAAATCCCGGATTTCTCATAAGAATGGCATTGGTATTGTCCAGACTTACTTCTCCGATAACAGGCACAGTGTCTACAACGTAAATGACCTCGATATAAGGATTTTCCGTTGCCATTTGCTTTGCTTTTTCGAAGGATTTTACGGCAGTTTCCTGTGTAGTTCCATCGTTCTCGTCGTTACCGTTTTGACCATCCAGATAGATATTCTCTTCCTGGGCATATACCCTCTGCAGGTTGGATGGCATAAATCCAAGAGACAGGGTAAGTGCAAGTAAAAATGTCACAACAGCTAAAACCCGTCCCTGGACCCACTTCATAATGAATTGGGGAATTGTCCTCATTTGTAAATACCTCCTAAAATAAGCAAAATTTATTATTTAAATAAATTAATGATATCATAATATTGTTATTTTACAATGCTATTTTATGGAGAAATGAGACTAAAGGACAGAAAATCGTAGAGAGAAAAGCTCTTAAAATTTGTATATTATTGCTAAAAAATAAATAATTATATTGAAGGATATGAGTTTTGTATAGATTCATGGAAAAAATCGTATTGTCATGGCTTTTCAAAGCGAATAGAATGGGGAAATGTCAAGAAAGAATAGTAGGAAAATATAGCCAATCTAAGGGTAAGGACGGAGGCGAAACAATGGATAATCATAAGAAAGTAAAAAATAGAGAGGACATTCAAGCGTATATACCGGAGGATTTTCAAGAAGAGCTGGTGAAGCTTCGCCGGTATTTTCACGAACATCCGGAGCTTTCCTGGCAGGAATATCATACTCAGGAAAAAATCATGGAATATCTGAATAAGCTGGAAATCCCTTATAAAAAATCCTGTAAAACCGGTGTCATTGCCACCATTCAGGGAAAGAAGTCTACAGGAAAGGTCATCGGAATCCGGGCGGATATTGATGCCCTTCCGGTTACGGAGCTTTCGAACTGCCCTTGTAAATCCAAGACGGAGGGCTTGATGCATGCCTGCGGTCATGACACTCACATTACCATCCTGCTGGGAACGGCGAAGCTTTTAAAGCAAATGGAAGAGGAGCTCACGGTCACCGTAAAGCTTTTGTTCCAGCCGGCGGAGGAGTGCATTGAGGATAGCGGAGCCGGTTATATGAAGGAGGATCCGGAAGCATTATCCTGCGATCGGATGATTGCTTTGCATATTTGGAGTAAGCTGCCTGCAGGGACGGCCTCTCTTCGTTACGGTGCGGTGATGACGGCTACGGATACCTTTGACATTTTCGTAAAGGGAAAGGGAGGACATGGCGCTCTGCCTCATCAGACTGTAGATCCCATTGTTGCCGGTTCTGAACTGGTAATGTCTTTGCAACGCATCGTGTCCAGAGAAATCAGTCCCCTGGAGCCGGCAGTACTCAGCGTCACATCCTTCAGCTCCGGTAACGCCTATAACGTTATTCCCGGAGAGGCTCATTTAAAGGGAACGGCCAGAACCTTTAACCCGGAGATTCGTAAGCAGTATCCGGAGATTCTAAATCGTGTGTCAAAGGGTGTGGCAGAGGCTACAAGAACGGAAATAACCGTTAACTACCACCTTGGGCCGCCTCCCATGATTAACGATACAGCCTGTGTGGATACGGGAAGAAGAGCGGCGACGAAGGTCTTTGGGGAAGAAAATGTGCTGGATTGGGAGCCCCAGATGGGAGGAGAGGACTTTGCCAAGTTTAAGGCACCGAAATGCCTTCTTTTCCTTGGCGCCGGCTTCCCTGAGGAAGAACTTCGTTATCCCCAGCACAGCCCCTATTTTGCAATAGATGAAAACGTCTTAAAGCTTGGAGTGGAGTATTTTGTAGAGTATGTGCGGGAGTATCAGAAGGAGCTGCTTAAATGATGCATAAAGTTAAAGCAGTAAGTGCACTTCCAAATTTTTGCCTAAGTGTTCAATTTGTAGAAGGGATTACGAAAAAATATGATGTAAAACCCTTATTTTCAAAATGGGCTGCTTTTAAGGCGCTACAAGAAAACCCTAAGTTATTCTCTGATGTGGAAGTTGACGTGGGAGGGTATGGAATCATTTGGAATGATGAATTAGACTTATCTTGTGAGGAACTGTTTAAGAATAGTTAATCCGTACAAATCCATTTGAGGACATTAAGAAATATAGACAAAGATTAAGGAATAAAATGTACTTACAAAAGTACAACTAAGAAAAAGGTTGTGAGATCTGACAAGATAAGCGAATGATGCAGTAGGAGGCTACAATGGGGGCAACCAGAAGAGACCGCCGTTTCTTCGGAAAAGCACGTCGAAGAGAAGGACTGTAAGAACTGATACGATGAAGCGAGTGATGCAGTATGGGGCTGTAATGGGGACAATCTGAGCCCGCCGGTACTTACTGAAAGCGAGCAAAGCGAAGCTTGAGGTTAGTACCGCTGCGAAGGCGAGGTTAGCGGGAGCGTGTCTCCATTACAGCCCCATACTGCATCAGAGCGAATTTTTCGATTCTTACAGTCCTTCCTTCAATACTCTTTGGAAAGATATTTCACCCCCACGCCATGCTTTCGTAAAGCCTCCTTTAATTCTTCCAGATACATCTTGCCCTTTTCGTTATTTGTAATGGTGAAAAACTTATGCAGTCCGGACTTTCTCAGAATTTGAATAGCATAATATCTTCCTCCATGAGGGCTATGGATAGGATCCACATGGACGGCACGCATCTCGGAAAAGGGAATGGCACGTTTTCCGATACAGCTTAAGCCCGCATGAATATAAAGGGTATCTCCCACGATATGGTAGGGGGCAGAAAAACTGCCCCCTGTTCGTAGAATTGTTAGACGACGAACAAGCCATATAATCGCACTAGATAGTAAAAATACTTGAAAATAAAACAAGATAGAATCCTGCATTATGTATTCCATGCCTTCCAAAAAATATTGCAAAAAGTTCATATTTCTCCTTTTTTATATTGACTTATTCATATCCAGATGTCTTTAAAATCCAAATGCCTTCATAGTCCAAATGTATCAGTTTAGAAGCATTATCTCATTCCAAGTTATCCACCACCTCTACCGTATCCGGTAGGATCTCCATATTGGCAATGGAATTTCCGGACAGCTTTACCTTCTTTAAGTTAGGGAGATTTCTTAGCATACTGATATCGGAAATGTAATTGTCGGAGATATCCAGCTCTTCGATAGTATTTAGTCCTTCCAGACAATCCAGACTTTGCAGTTTGTTTCCGGGAATCATCAGTTTTTTTACTGCCTTAAAATGAGACAGATAAGCTTTGGCATTTTGATCAAAGTTCCTGCTGTCATCATCTACATTGTGAATCTCCGCCTTTTCCAGGGCTAGAATTTCCGTACTGTTGTCGTCTTCCATTCGACTTAAGGAAAGACTGAGAACCGGACCATCCGCTACATTACTGTCATCCTCAGGATAAAAGTACATTTCTCTTACCCCGATATTGGAAAGGGCTTTCGTGTAATCCTTATAGCGATCCATAGGGGTTCCCAGCATGGTAAGACGTTCCAAAGCGGGAAGCTCCCGCAATGCATTTCCCAAGTCCGTATCTACCAGCCCGGTGATTCCGCGTCCTACAAAGCTTAAGTCGGTCAGGGAATTCATTCCTCGTAAAATGTCGGCACTGTAATCGGACATATAGTTTCGAATCGTCAGCTTCTTTAAAGAGGGCATGTGGGCGATTTTATCCAAGTCCCAAACCAAGAGATTCGCTTCTTCCAATGCTGTTAAGCCGTGTAAATCCGGAATATCATAGTTATGATAGTCAATGTATAGTTTTTGTAAAGAACTTAATGTAGACAAAGCATTTACATTTTCCACATCATGGCAATCCAGATATAAGCTGTTTAAGGAAAGATGATTGGCCAGACCATCTAAGGAAAGGATAGGTAAAGTATCTAAACTCAAGCTCTTTAGCTTGGGCATGTTTTTTACAAAATTTAAATCCTTTAAGCTTGTTATGTTTTTCAGCTTGAGATTTTCAAGCTGAGGCATACCGGATAAAACGCTGACATTGTCCAAAGGCTCTTGATAAGGTCCGGTAATGGAAAGATCGGTACAGTTACTAAGAGAGGAAAGGGGAGAGAGATCTAAAACAACGGCATCATTTCCGATAATATCCAGGGTCAAGCGTTTTAAACCGGGAAGGTTTCTTAGGAAAAGAAGACCACCTTCATAGTCTTCATCTACACGAACGTCAAGGGATTCCAGGGAAGTGAATTCACTCATGATTTTTTCTATATTTATCTCAGAGTTCTCTTGAGAAAAATATAAACTTAAAACATTGGAAAAATTAACACCTGAAAGTCCTAAAATCTCCTCAGGATGAGGAAGAATCCTACTTAAATCACCGGCATAGATAGCATGTTCGGCATAATATTTCAAATTATTCAGATTTTTCAAATCCTGCTTATAGTTCGTATTATCATAGCTGAAGCTTATATTTTCACCTAAATTAAGGCTGACTAAGCCCGTAAAAGCCTGAAGGCTGGATTCGTCGATGGAGTCTGTAGAGGGGAGGGAAATGGTCTTTTTTTCTAAAGCATTTCCTGCTTCATCTACGCTGTCAGCATAAGAAAATACCCATTGTTCAGCGGTATTGTCACTTTTTCCCGATTTTTTTTGGATATCCAAATATTGAATGGAGGCATAGTCCTCAGGAGTCAGTTCCGAGACGGGCTTATTGAAGGCCTGTTCCACAAAGCTGATTACAGTGCTGTCCTCCGGCGTAGTGCAGTAGCTTGGACTTGCTACAATGGAGGTGGAGGAGTCGGAGCTTTTATAGAAAAGTCGACTCAGGGAAAGGAAGATAATAATACTTGGTAAAAATAGAACTGCAAGAAGAATCCCTAACAGATATTTTGGGGATTCCTTTTTTGGGGGAGCTGTATAGGGCGTATTATAGTTTACTTTGTCAATATGGATGTTTTGTGTGATATCCGGTTTGTGAGGCTCCAGGTAAATCTTGGTATTACAAAATTTACAGCTCACAAAGCCTTCCTTCATTCCTTCCGGAATATCCAATGTGCCGTTACAATTAGGGCATACGATTTTTGTAAGTTTCATAAAAGCTCCTGATTTTATTTTTTAATTTTCCCTATCAATTTACAATATTTAATATGGAGATTCAAGGGGATAGAAAAGGATTTTTCTTATCCAAATAGAGAGTTTTCTGCTTTTCCTGCTTGGATAAATTTCCTTTGTGGAGATAAAAAATAAGCACATTGATTATCCCAATGTGAGGGATAATCAATGTGCTTACGGGAACCCGATTTTTACGGGATAAAATTCAAAGAAACTAATATTGTTCTAAGGCGTTTAACAGCCACCCTTTTTCTTTTTTCCCAAGGCATCTGCCGCAATCATGGCATCATAAAGCTCTGTTTCCGTTACATCTCCTGCCAGATTATGGATGGTTTCTCCGGGAACACAGGCATTTTTGGCGATGGTGTGGAGGTCTGCATCGGAAAAATCACCCAGCTCTGCCAAGGTAATGGGAAGTCCTACGGCAACGCAGAAATCTTGAACCTCCTCAAATTCCTCCTTCTTTACACCCTCCAGACAAAGCTGTACCAGAGTACCGAAGGCTACACAATTTCCGTGGGGAGCGCTGTGACCGCCTAAAGAAGTAAGACCGTTGTAGAAGGAATGGGCAGCGGCAACATTTACATTGTCAGCTCCTACGCCGGAGAGGTAAACACAGGCTTCAATGATGTTTTCCAAGGCCTTGGTGACTACATGATTTTCACAGGCCAGAAGAGCGGCTTCTCCGTATTTCTTCAGGTTATCGTAGCAATACTTGGCAAGCACCATTCCTGCTCCGGGAATTCCTGCATTTTCCAAACTGGGAGACTCGGTACGAAGAGAAGCTCTACCTTCGAAATAGGTTCCCAGCGCATCTCCCATACCGGCAATCAAGAAGCGAACCGGTGCGTTGGCGATTACGGTGCTGTCTACCAGAACACAGTCCGGATTGGTGGGATAGAAGAGGTACTCCTTGAAGGAGCCGTCATCGTGGTAAATCACGGAAAGACCGGTACAGGGCGCATCGGTGGCTACAACGGTAGGGATAATGACGATATGCTTCTTCTCGTAAAAGGCTGTTGCCTTCGCCGTATCCACGGCGGAACCGCCACCTACACCAACTACGGTATCAATTCCCTGTTCCTCTACGATTTTCCGCATTCTGGCAATTTCCGATTCACTGGAAATGCCTCCAAAGATTTCATAATGACGAACTTTATCCGTTCCTTCGAAGCTTTTTTCTAATTTATCATGGCAGGCTTCATAGGCGCTGTGGGAGCAGACAAAGAGGTAATTCTTTCCCATATACTCTGTTTCCTTACAGAAGGAAAGCAAAGCGTCTCTACCCTGAACATATTTTAGCGGATTTCTCATTTCTCTAAGCTTTTTCATTTTGAACCTCCTTGGCATCTCCCTGCAATTTCTTTTCTAGACTCTTTGTACAACTTAGTCCATAGCCTTTTGAACTGCTTTTGGGTAAAAGTGTTCTGAAAAGGAATGGTTATTTATTTAACAATCTTATTGTAGCACGGAAGAGGAAAAACAGAAGGAGAAATTGTAGATTTGTCTAATATACAGGAGATATTGCTTTTTTCTATGAGTAAATAGAAAAATATCTGCTAAAATCTTTCTTCAAACCATTTTCTTTTCTTTCAAAATGATGGAGAATCAAGAATAGGGTAAAGATTTTGTCAGTTGATAAAGAAAGCTAAAGAAATCAATATAGAGTAAAGATTTTGTCAGTTGATAAGAAATAAAGCTTATCCTTTACAAATAGCTATTTTCCTCGTACAATAAGACTGTTTTAGGGCTTGTACCGGTTTCGACGGGGATGATGCAGCTTTAGAAGCTATCCGAAAGAAGTCGCGTTAAACTTCAAACTTAAATTTAAACGCTAACGATAGTTACGCATTAGCAGCCTAAGCGCTGCTGGCCAGCCTTTCTGCACTCACACGGGAAGATTCTGACCTCATTTTTGTGAGAAACGACTGTTGCGGTTCCTCCCGCGACCGGGCGTATTTAGAGGATACCGGTTAGGACAAGACGTGCGCATCTTATCCTAGTGGGGAATCTTGAAGCGTACTATGATAGTAGAAGGAGAGGGAATTCGTTTTCGGACATGGGTTCGACTCCCATCAGGTCCATCCTAAACACAGGGAGGAAATCTTTTCGGATTTCCGTCCCTCTTTTCTTATCAGGGCTTCCCCTGAATCAAACTTCCCGGCTAATTCATTTTAATAAAGTAATTCTATAGTATTTTTCATTTTCCATCGAAGGAGTATTTATGCCAAGAAAAAAATCCACGGAGATTCAAGAAGAACTGTTGCTGACTGCTACGGAGGAGAGCAAAGCCGGTACAAAACCGCGTAAAGCCTCAACAAAAAAGAAAGATGCATCCTCACCGGTGCTTATCGAAGGGGAAGAGCAGAGTGCTGAGAAAAAAACACGAGGCAGAAAAAAAGCTTCTGTAGAGGCTGAGTCTGCTACAGAAGAAAAGGCGACAGTGAAAGAAAAAAAGACTACAGTGAATGAAGAAAAAAATGCTACAGTGAACGAAGAAAATAATGCAGAAAAAAAAGAGAAGACTGTAGCGAAAAGAGGTAAGGCTGAAACAAAGAAAACTGTAGCAGTGAAAACGGAAGCAAGCAAAGTAAAAGAAGCTGTTTCTCATGAGTCTTATGAAGAAAGCGCCCAAAACCCTGAGGTTGGAGAAGAGTCTTTGGAAAATGCTTCTCAGGACAATGTGCCTAGAGAAGAAGTTCGTAGAGAAGGCCCCAGGGACACGGATGCCAAGGAAGCACATGGAATCCTGGAGGTTATGGCTGACGGCTACGGTTTTATTCGTTCCGAAAATTTTATGCCGGGAGAGCAGGATGTCTATGTGAATTCCCTGATGATTCGACGTTTTCATTTGAAAACCGGAGATATGATTTACGGCTATGCCAAGTCCAGGAATCCCCAGGAAAGATACAATGCCCTTCTGTATATTGAAACGGTCAACGACCTGCCGGTTTCTGCCATTTTCAGAAGACCGGATTTTGATAAGCTTACACCCATTTTCCCGGATGAAAGAATCCATATGGAAAGAGAAGGGAAGAGAGTGCCTACCTCTTTAAGAGTGCTGGATCTTTTGGCGCCTATCGGAAAAGGACAGAGAGGAATGATTGTTTCTCCTCCCAAGGCGGGAAAAACCACGCTTTTAAAGCAGATTGCCCAGTCTATTCTGAAAAATCAGCCGGATATGACCTTGATGATTCTTCTGATTGATGAGCGTCCCGAGGAAGTAACGGATATGATGGAAGAGGTTGTGGGGGATAAGGTGCAGGTGATTTATTCCACCTTTGATGAGCTGCCGGAGCACCATAAAAGAGTGGCGGAGATGACCATTGAACGGGGAAAACGACTGGTTGAGCAGGGGCAGGACGTTTGTATCCTTTTAGACAGTATTACAAGACTGGCCAGAGCCTACAACCTGATTGTGCCATCCTCCGGAAAGGTCTTGTCCGGCGGTATGGATTCCGCGGCACTCCATATGCCCAAGCGTTTCTTCGGTGCTGCCAGAAATATCCGGGAGGGAGGAAGCCTGACCATCTTGGCTACCGCCCTGGTGGATACCGGTTCCCGTATGGATGATGTTATCTATGAGGAATTTAAGGGTACCGGAAATATGGAGCTTGTCTTGAATCGTGAGCTTCAGGAAAGAAGAATTTTCCCGGCTATAGACATTTTAAAATCCGGAACCAGAAGGGATGATTTATTGCTTAGTCCTCTGGAGAAGGATGCGGCGGATCTGATTCACAGAGAGCTTGCTTCGGAAAAGAAAACGGTGGTGGAAGAGACCTTGAGTCTTTTTGATCGAACCGTAAATAATATCAGTCTTTGTGAAACCCTGGTTCGTGGAAAAACCCTGCAAAGTAGCGGCCGAATCGGCGGAGAAAAAGCTGTCATAAAAATAAATAAAAATAATTTGTAACCTTTTTAGGATTTCCTCTGTCTTTCCAAATGTCGGAAGAATTCGCTTCCGAAACATTGATAAAGATGGAGGAATTACTATGAAAAAGACCGGAATTGTTGTATTAGCTTTAATGATGAGTATTGGACTGATGGCTTGTGGAGGAAAAGAGACAAAGCAGTCTGAGGGCGCTAAGACAGAGTCTTCCGCAGCACAGGAAAGTGCAAAGGCGGGGGCAGAGGATGCCAAGGATGCCAAAGAAATCAAGGGAAGCATTTTGGAGGTAAAGGACTTTATGTTCTCCATTAAAGCCGATGACGGCAAGGAGTATGCCCTGAACTTTGATAAGGCTCCGGAAGGTCTTAGTGAGGTAAAAGCGGGTGATGAGGTTGTTGTGAAGTACACCGGAGAATTATCCGAGGTGGATTCCTTTACCGGAACCATCCTTTCTGTAAAGAAGGCCTAATAGAAAATTCACAAAGAAATCAAAATTTTGCCTTATCCTTTCTAAATCCCATAAAAAGCTAAAGGAGAACTATGGAAGAGCAAGAAATTATAGACTTATTATGGCAAAGAAAGGAAGAGGGCTTGACAGCCCTGCAGGAGAATTTTAAAGCTTATTGCGGAAAGATTGCTTCTCAGGTACTGTCCCAAAGAGAGGATGTGGAGGAGTGTCTCAATGATACCTGGCTGAAGGCCTGGCAGGCCATTCCTCCGGAACGCCCTCAATTTCTCAGAGCCTATCTGGGAAAGATTGTAAAGAATACTTCTATTAATAAATTGAAGATGTTAAAGGCTAAAAAACGTTTTTCCGAGGGCTTTACGGAAAGCGTGGAGGAGCTTGGAGAGGATCTGCATTTTTCCTCGGATAATGTGGAAGAGCATGTGAATCAACAGGCTTTGGTGGATGCCTTGAATCATTTTTTGGAAAAACAAAAGAAGGAAACGAGAGTTTTCTTTGTAAGAAGATATTTTTATCATGATGAGATACAGGAAATAGCAAAAGCCTTTCAAGTCACGGAAAGTAAGGTGAAAGTCAGCCTGCACCGTACCAGACAAGCTTTGGCAAAGTATTTAAAAGACGAGGGAATCGCATGAAAGACTGGGATTTTGTAGAAGCCTTTTCTCAAATCGATGATCGCTTTATAGAAGAAGCGGAAAATGAGAGAACAAGGAAAAAAATAAAAAAATTTCCTATTCGGTATTTTTCTTCTGCAATTGCGGCTTGCTTTTGTCTGCTTTTCTTACTGCCTAATCTATCGAAGGAAACTGCTTATGCTTTGCAAAGCATACCGGGAATCGGTTCTTATTTTCAACTGATTACCTTCCGGAAATATTCCTTCGAGGACGGAAATCATAAGGCGGAAGTGGTAGTGCCGAAGCTGGAACAGGGAAGCGAAGAAAGCGAGATTAGGAATAGCGGAGAGACGGGAAACAAGGCGAATGCTTCTCAAGGGAAGGAAGCCGGAAGTATTGCCGCCAAGGAATCGGAAAAGGCAAATTCCGCACAGGCTATCAATTTTGATATAGAGAAGAAAACCGACGAACTGATTGCCGCTTTTAAGCAGGAAATTCAAAGCAGTGAATATAAGAATCTGTCCGTTTCCTCTCAAGTGATTTTGGATTCCGATAATTATTATGTCTTGGCTCTGAGCGCTTTGCAACAGGAGGGAGACAGCTTTACCCAGAACCATTATTACACTATGGATAAGCATAGCGGAAAGCTTTTACAACTTTCCGATTTGTTTCCGGAAGGAACGGATTACCAAAAGATTTTGTCCGAGGAAGTGGTTTCCCAGATGAAGGCGCATAATCAGAAGGGAGACTATCCCTACTTTATCCAAGACGGAGAGGATGATCAGGGCTTTACTGAGGTAAAGAAGGATCAAAGCTTCTATATCAATGGGGAAGGAAAGCTGGTTTTGGTGTTCCCCCAGGGAGAGGTAGCTCCCATGGCTCAGGGAGAACAGCAATTTGTTATGCCGGACAGAATTTGGAAGGCTTAAGGGAAAATACTGTGTTTTCTTTCTATACTTTATGCTAAAATAGAGC
>NZ_CABSXI010000016.1:0-43751 GCF_902481605.1 uncultured Oribacterium sp.
ATGTGGGAAAGTGAAATGATTACCGGAAATCCTCGTAACTCGCAATATATCAGAGGTGAAGAAAATGAGTAAAGAAGGGGAGTTTTTTATTTATCTTTTGGAAAGATATGCAGATTTCAAAAAGCAAAAAGCAAGTGATATTTTAAAGCTATGGGATGAGGCAGACTTGACCAAGCTGATTTATGATTTATACGAAATTTATCATGTGGAGCGTTTGGAAAATGCCTTTGAAGATATAGATATCTTATTAAAAGAAAGAAGTGGCTTAGTAGAAGCCTAAAACAGAAAGGAAAACCCATGAATACATTTATTTGCTATGACCGTTGCAGTACCTGCAAAAAGGCGGAGGATTTTTTAAAGGCTCACAATATTTCTTTTGAAAAGCGTCCGATTAAGGAGCAAAACCCCAGCACCAAGGAAATCCATGATATGAAGGAGCGATCCGGCCTTCCCTTAAAGCGTTTCTTTAACACCAGCGGACAGCTGTACAAGTCCATGGAATTAAAGGATAAGCTGCCCAATATGCCCGAGGAAGAACAGGAAGCACTATTGGCTACAGACGGCATGCTGGTAAAGAGGCCTATATTCCTTTATGGGGAGAAGGTCTTGGTGGGCTTTAAAGAGAAAGAATGGGTAGAGGCTTTAGGAATTTAGGACATAAGAGATAAGAAGAACTAAGATAGAAAAAAGATACAAGAAAATACAAAAATAGAAAAAATCAAAGCTACAAGAAAAACTGAAAGCTTGAATAATTTTATAAGATCATAAGAAGAGAGGATCAGAAGATGGTACTGGCACGATTACGGATGAAGTTGGAGACAGAAGAAAGGCTATCTATGGGGATGTCCTCTCTTTTTCATGGACTTTTAATGGAGCTTATCGACGAGGATTTGGCGGGAAGACTGCATAGCGGAGGGTTACAGCCCTATACTCAACATTTGGAACTTTCTAAAGAGGGAAATTATTGGGTGGTCACCGCCTTTACAGAAGAAATCCTGGAGGGCATTATCAAGAAATCTTTGCTTTCTTTACAGGAATTCACTCTGAAAAAGCAGGGAATTCATGGGAGAATCGTGGAAAAACATTATGAGGAATTTCCCTTTCAGCAGTTGACCTCCGCCTTTTATACAGAAAAGGCGAATCCTTATATTTCCCTGCAATTTTTAAGCCCGACCTGTTTTAAGCAAAATGGAAACTATATTCATTATCCTGATTTACGTCTTTTATTCAAAAATCTCATGCATAAGTATGATGAGGCAGGCTTTGGGGAAGAGGGCGAGGATGAGGAAACTTTGAATGCCTTGGTAGAGGACGCTGTGGTAAGTCAGTATCATTTACGCAGTACGGTCTTTTATTTGGAAGGGCATAAGCTTCCTGCATTTACCGGAACACTGACTTTGAAAATGAAGGGGACACAGGCTTTATGTAATTTTGCCAGATTTTTATTTCGCTTCGGAGAATATTCCGGAGTAGGTATTAAGACTGCTTTAGGAATGGGAGCCTTAAAGCTTATGGAGGAAAATGACTATAAAAGAGAAAATCCTAAAGAAAAATCCTAAAGTAAAATTTCAAAGGAAATATATAAAGCAGAAATGATAAGGTGAATATTGTAAACAAATATCAGCTGAAATATGGATTTGAAATAATAGAGGGAAATAGCCGGAATGCAGAGGAAAGCGGCTGGCATCTAGAGGAAATTTAGCTGAAATCCAGAGGAAAAACAGCTATATCAAAAAATAAAAACCAATAGAGAGGAATGAGTATGGAAAAGCGACAAGTCCAACTAATTTACGGAAGTCTCTTGCATGACATCGGAAAAGCAGTGCAACGAGCCGGAGGAGAAGGAGGAACACATAGTAAAATCGGAGGAGATTTTATCGCCTCTCTTGACGGCAATTCTAACGCAGAAGGAGATGGAAGAACTAAGGACGATGCCATTCACTGGGCAGAAGAAACAGAAATCCTGAATTGTATTCGTTATCATCATGGTACATCTCTGGGAAGAGCTAAAGATTTAGCTCCGAACTCTTTAGCGTATCTAAGCTATATAGCAGATAATATGGCCTCTGCAGCAGACAGAAGAGAGAAGCAAAACGAAGGGGATGAGCAAAAATTCGGTTTCGACAGTTCCGTTCCTTTGGCTTCAGTATTTAAAGTCTTTAATGGCGTGAGTAAAGATAGTGAGGAAGATGGAAAATGGCATTTTGTTCGTCGGATTTTAAATCCGGAGAATCCTATTCCCTATCCGGAAAACAGAGCAGCTTGCCAAAGAGAAAATGATGAAATTTTCTATACAGAGGTTAAAAGAAATCTTCGGGAGAATTTAAGGGGAATGGAAATAAGGGAAGAATACATTTCCTCTCTTTTGTCCTTACTGGAAGCAAATTTATCCTTTATTCCTTCTTCTACGGCAGTGCAGGAGCAGGAGGATATTTCCCTTTATGACCATTTAAAGCTGACAGCGGCATTTTCTGAGTGTTTATTCCAATATTTAGAAGAGAAAAATATTTCCGATTATAAATCTTATGTGTTTGAACAGGTAGAGAAGGCTTGGGATAGCCCTTCCTTTCTTTTGTATTCCATGGATGTATCCGGAATTCAGTCCTTTATTTATACCATTAGCAGTAAGGGAGCTTTAAAGGGATTAAGAGCTAGAAGCTTTTATCTGGAAATCATGATGGAGCATGTAATGGATGAGCTTTTGGAACGGCTTAGCTTATCCAGAGCATCTTTACTGTATCAGGGGGGAGGGCATGCCTACCTGCTTCTTCCTAATACGGAAAAAATAAAGATAAGCTTAAAGTCCTTTAAGGAAGAACTGAATCAGTGGTTTTTGAAAAAATTTGATATTTCCATTTTTATGGCAGACGGCTATGCGGAATGTAGTGCCAATGTCTTATGTAATAGGGATGCCGGTAATACAGAGTCCTATACTGCACTTTATCGAAGAGTTTCAGAGGAAATTAGTAAACAAAAGCGGGCAAGATATACGGCAAAGGACATTTTAAGCTTAAATCAAGGGAAAACCTCTGGCGGGAGAGAGTGTAGTATCTGTCACCGCATGGAGAATGTGGAAACACTTCCCGATCATAGAGGAGAGGCTTGTCCCATTTGTCGAGCCTTAGAGAGCTTTGCGAAAGCCCTTTTTCAGGAGAAGAAGAACAGCTTTATCATCTTGGATCAGGATAAACTGAAAAATGCCAAAGCTATTAAAAGCTTAAAAAAAGAGCAGTATCTGCCCCTGCCTTCCAACAGACTTCTTCTGGTAGAGGAAGAAAAAGAGCTAATCAAGTGGATGAAAGAAGAAGCCTATGTTCGTTCCTATATCAAAAATGAGTATAAGACAGGAAATAAGCTTAGCACCAAGCTTTGGATAGCAGATTATGCGGAGTCGGAGGAATTGGATGAAGAGAGTAAGACGGTAACCTTCCAAAGCCTTGCCAAGAGTGCCAAGGGGATAGAAAGACTATCGGTATTGAGAGCGGATGTGGATGATTTGGGAGCAAGCTTTGTAAGCGGATTCCGAAATCCGGAGCTGGGAGGACGATTTAATACACTATCCAGAACCTCCACCCTGTCCAGACAATTATCTCTTTTCTTTAAGCTTTATCTCAAAAAAGTAATTCAAGGAGATGAAGGAAGTAGAATTTCAGAATCAGAGAAAGAACTCTACCATTTTTATAAAAAAGCTGAAGAATTTGGAAAAGATTCTAATGGAAGAGAGGAAGAGAAAAAGGAAACAAACAACTCCAAAACTTTTTTTGATGAAGGCTTTTGGAAAGAGGATAAAGAGAATAAGCCGGTGCAAAAACAAGAGAAAAGAAGTATTGCGGTGGTATATTCCGGGGGAGATGATGTCTTCCTGGTGGGAGCATGGAATGATGTTATTGACGTGGCTTTGGACTTACAGGAAGCCTTCAGACGATTCACGGGAGGAAAATTGCATTTTTCTGCCGGTATAGGATTTTATTCTCCAAGTTTTCCTATTCACAGGATGGCAGTGGAAACCGGAGAATTGGAAGATAGTGCTAAGCGAGTAGAATGGCAGAATCCGGAAACGCATAACTTAGAGAAAAAGAATGGAATCTGCCTTTTTGAAGAGAAAGAATGTTATTCCTTTACGCAATTTAGAAATACAGTACTGGGAGAGAAGTATGCGAAGATTGAGCGTTTCTTCCGGAGCACTAACGATTATGGAAAGGTGTTTTTATATCGGCTCTTGGAAATGCTTAGAGAGGCTCGAGATAAGAATGGAAAAGGATTTAACCGAGCCAAATTAGCCTACTACCTTTCCCGAATGGAGCCAAAGGATAAGGGAGAATATATGCAAAGCTTGTATCAAGACTTTGCTCATGCAATCTATACATGGGCTCCCCGGGAAAATGAAAGAAATGAACTGATTCTTGCGATCTATCTTTATGTATATTTGATTAGAGACCGTGAGTAAAAAAGCTAAAAAAAGGATACCGATGCTAGAAGGCGGCTAAAAAACTTAAACAAAACGCCGGAAAAAGAAAAGAAAGAGAATAAGCAGAAGAAAAAGGAGAATAGATATGGATCTTTCAAGCATCAGAGAGGAAATAATGGATATTGATTGGAAGGCGATAGATGCTAAAAAGAAAAGTTCAGAGAGCTTTAAACAAAAAGAATATTCAGGAGGAGGGAACAACATGGAGAATAAAAGTACCGGTGGATATAGCGGGGGAGGATATACGAAGTCTTCCAACTGTGCAGGGAACCGAGGTGGAAACTTTAACAAGAGTGCTTCTGTTCCTAAGGCAGAGGAGAAAGAAGCAGTATTCTGGATTACGGAGGAAAACTACTTAGACCATGCTGAGAAAGTAATTAAAGATTTGAAGGCTGAAAATGCCATGATTACCACCTCCCAAATTAGGAATATTTTGGCCAATATATCAGATATTTTTAATGTAGTGCAAAGAACGAAACAATCAGGAGATTTACCTTCGGAAGTAAGAAGTAAAATCAGAGAACTTACTATGCATTGCTACTATGCGGCAGGGAGAGAAGAGAAAGTCAAAAAATTCTTTCTTCGTTCCTCATTGTTTATGAATTTAAAGGGTATTTTAGAAGCTTCTTCAGAGGCGAATAAAGAAATACCGGAGACCCTACGGAAGGTAGGAGAAAAAGAACGATTCTTACTGCTTCATAAATATATGGAATCTTTGGTTGCCTTTCACCGTTTTTATGGAGGAAAAGACAGTTAAAAGCTTCTTTACCATTAGAGTGCGAAAATACGGACGATAGATTTATATTTCGATGAGATTATAAAGTCAGGATAATACACCCCACCATGGGGATAAAGGAGAATACTATGTACGGAAAGATTTTAATTGAAGGAAAGCTGGAAGTGGTTACAGGACTTCATATTGGAGGAGCCTCCAGTTTTGCGGCTATTGGAGCGGTAGACTCTCCGGTAGTGAGAAACAGTAGAGATAACCAACCCATGATTCCCGGAAGTAGCCTAAAGGGAAAGATGAGAAGCCTTTTGGCGAGACAAAGAAATCAAAAAATAAGTGGAAATATGGATGAAGATGAAGAGGGAATCTTACGGCTTTTCGGTTCTGCTAAAAATGGAAATGTTCGTGTAGGCAGATTGATATTTTCCGATTTGTTCTTGGCAGAGCAGGATAGTCTGGAAAGCCCGGTAGAGGTGAAATTTGAAAATAGTATTAATAGACTTACCGCTGTGGCAAATCCAAGACAATTAGAAAGAGTAATTCCCGGAACGCAATTTAACTTGAAATTACTTTATGAATTAAAGGATACAACAGATAGAGAGAAGGAGAAGCACTCGGAATATTATCAAGGGACAGAGGAAGAGCGGATTCTGAAAGACTTCCAATGCCTTATTGACGGCATGAAGCTTTTAGAATTGGACTATCTTGGAGGAAGCGGAACCAGAGGTTATGGCCAAGTACGGTTTTGTAACTTAAGTGCCGACTTGGTTTACGGAGATGAAGTTTTGGAAAAATATGCAGATCTATTAAACGATCAATTAATAGCATTGGAGGAGGAAAATGAATCATAGCATTATACGATTTAGCTTTTCCACTCCGGTGCACTTTGGGAAAAGTAAATTGGAAGATGGGGAGATGTGCTTTTCTGCCGACACCCTGTTTTCGGCTCTTTTTCTAGAGGCAATGAAAGAAGGGAAAGAAAAGCTTCTTTTAGAGTATGTCCAAGAGGAAAAGCTACTATTTACCGATGCCTTTCCCTTTTCTGTGAAGCAAGAAGGAAGCAAGGGCAAGAAGGAGTATTGCTACTTTTTCCCCAAACCTATGTGTCCGGTAGAAAAGGGAGAGGAAGAGGGGAGAGAGAAGGAACATTCTATTCTTAAGAAAGCCTACAAAAAGTTAAAGTACCTTTCCATGGACTCGATTTCCGACTATTTAGAAGGTAAGCTAGACCCGTTGGAAGAGCTTAAGAAACAAAACTTCGGTTCTTTTTTCAGTCAGGAAATGGTTCGTATCTTGGAGGATGAGGATAATCTGCCTTATCGAGTTGAACAATTCCAATTTGCTGAGGATGCGGGACTTTACTGTATTTTTTCTACAGAAGATGAGGATGTAGAGGATTTTCTCGTGGATTTACTGGAATCTCTCTCCTATGTCGGAATCGGAGGAAAAAGGGAATCCGGAAAGGGAAAGTTCAGCATTACAGCAGGAGCCCTTGGAGAGGAAATGGCAGAAAAAATCAAATTAGCCGGAGAAGTTAAAGAAGATGATTTATCTTCTGCTAGAGTCGAATCTTCGACTAAAAAGACAAAAGACAGTGACTTTCTGCTTCTCTCCTCTGCTATGGCTAAGACAGAGGAAGACCTGGAGAGTATCTTGGAAGATGCGTCTTATCTACTCCAAAAGCGATCCGGTTTTATATACTCTGAAAGCTATGCGAAAGAACAAAGAAGAAAAAAAGACTTTTTTAGCTTTCAAGCCGGCTCCTGTTTTAAGAAGCCTTTTTCAGGGGATATCTTTGATGTATCGGATGGGGGAAATCATCCGGTTTACCGTTACGGAAAAGCGGTCTTTATGGAGATATAAATATGAATCCTAAGAGAGAAGAAAATATAATGACTCCCTATTTAAAACGCTACAGAATGAAAATTACGGCAATTGGACCGATTCATGTGGGAGATGGGAAGCAATTAAAGAAAACGGAATATCTTTATGACAAACAAAGGAATAGAGTGTTTGTTTTAGACTCGATGAAAATGTATGCCTATTTGGAAAAGGAGAAACTACTGGACCGTTTTCAAGACTATGTTCTTGGCATGGGAAAAAATGCTAATTTATTTCCTTTTCTTCAAAATCAAAATATTCCCAGAGAAAGCTGGGAAAGTTGGAAAAGCTATGATTATGGCATTTCAGTACGAGAGAATACAAGCTTAAATGAAATTCACTCTTTTGTAAAAGATGCAAATGGAAGGCCTTATGCTCCCGGTTCCAGTATTAAAGGAATGATTCGCACGGCACTTTTATCCTATCTTCTTGGAAATAACAAAGAGGGTAGAGACGAAGAAGGGATGTTTTCCTACCGAGATATAAATGAGGGAAAAATACAATCTATACGCAGAACAGTGAAGCAGGGGAGAATAGATGGGGGAAAGCGAGGCTTGCGTAACGAAGTAGGAGAACTGGAGGCTTTGGCTTTTCATCAACTGGAGCTAAAGGATGGGACTAGATTGGAAAATCCAAGGAATGCCGTCTGCTCTATCCTTCGTGGACTTCTAGTACGAGACAGTCAGCCTTTATCTTTAATGGATTTGGATCTTGCTCAAAAGGTGGATTTATTTTCGGAAAATCCGAGTAGAAGAGATTCTCGTTTTTCTCGGGATGGTAAGGAAAAAACAAATGCTATCTCCACCTTTAAAGAGGTATTGCGCCCGGGGACTGAGATTTATTTTGATTTAATCTTAGATTCAAAGGTGTTCCCCTATTCCTTAGATACGATTTTAGCCGCATTGGATTATTTTAATGAGAAATGTTATTATTACCACTACAAGCATTTTCAACGCCCTACTTTAGAAAAGGGAATTGTATGGCTTGGTGGCGGTGCAGGTTACTGTACCAAAACAGTTAGCTATCCTCTTTTGCAAAAGGAAGGCTTGGAACTTGTAAGTGAAATACTGGTGAATAATTTTAAAAACCATCATCATGATAGGGATAAAGAGCTGGGGGTTTCGCCCAGAACAACACCAATCTTCCCTCAGTTAAATCATATCTACGATCAAGGGATGGGCAAGATAGAGCTAGTAGAATCGTAGTTTTGCACCGCAGGGCATAAAATCAAGGGTCAGAGCAGTTTACAAGCTTCGAATCCCCCGATTTTACCGGAGAAAACCTTTTGCACCGCAAAGTGCAGGTTTTCTCTATGCCCGGCAAGGTTTCCATAGGACAGAATAGAAATAAAAAAGATCCCCATAGGGGACGGAAACTTCACTAGCTTTTCTTATACGTTGAAGTGTGCTCATAGAAATAAAAAAGATCCCCATAGGGGACGGAAACTCTCTTTCCAGTCTTTATAGTTTCCTGTACTTGAATAGAAATAAAAAAGATCCCCATAGGGGACGGAAACTCATCTTTCTTTCGATGATAAATCAATTTCAAATTGATAGAAATAAAAAAGATCCCCATAGGGGACGGAAACATTACCGGCCAATAATGACAAACTGTCCATAGTGTTTTTATAGAAATAAAAAAGATCCCCATAGGGGACGGAAACTGAGAGGGGGAGAGAATAGATAATCAATCATCATAAATAGAGATAAAAAAGATCCCCATAGGGGACGGAAACATTTGCGAAAATTCATCTTTACGCATTTTCTTTTTCCTATAGAAATAAAAAAGATCCCCATAGGGGACGGAAACCAGCCTTCCTCAGACTTGAACCAGCCCTTGATCATAATAGAAATAAAAAAGATCCCCATAGGGGACGGAAACGATATCCATCTCCTTCCTTTATCCTTCTTGTTAGTGCCATAGAAATAAAAAAGATCCCCATAGGGGGACGGAAACATATAGATATAAAATCAATGAAATTTTCTATATTCAATAGAAATAAAAAAGAACCCCATAGGGGACGGAAACTGAAAGCGGATTGCCCTAATCACTATATCTTGCTGTTTATAGAAATAAAAAAGAACCCCATAGGGGACGGAAACCAAAAGTATTGTGTATTGAATGGAAAGAACCATCTAATAGAAATAAAAAAGATCTGATAGAAATAAAAAAGATCCCCATAGGGGACGGAAACACATTGATGTTAAACTTCTCTGTCACAATAACGCAAATAGAAATAAAAAAGCTCCCCCAAGGGGACGGAAAAACTGCATTATCAACAACTTCAACTTCCACTGGTTCTTATAGAAATAAAAAAGCTCCCCATAGGGGACGAAGTTTCTTTTCTTATGTTATACTTAATTTATAAGAAAAGAGAGTTCTTAATTGTCATGTTAGAAGGAAGTAGGACTAGAATAAGTAACATCTATATTTCTGAAAGAAAACTTGAAGAAGGAGAGCAAAAATGAGCTACGTGTACATCTGTGAACAGGGTAGTAGGGGTTGAAGGAAATCGTTTGCAAGTAAAGTACAAGGATGGTATGGTTAAGACCTTGCCCATAGAGCCATTGGAATCTATAGAGCTTTTTGGGCGAATTCAGGTATCTACCGCCTGTATGACGGAATGTTTGAAGAGAGGAATTACCTTAGGCTTCTTTTCCACCACGGGAGCCTATTATGGAAGATTGTTTTCTACCAATCATGTCCATGTGAAACGACAAAGGCTACAAGCTTCTATGTCTCCGGAATTCTGTCTGGGCTTAAGTAAAAGATTGGTGTCAGGAAAAATATCCAATCAAATGGTGACGGTAAGACGCTATAACCGATACCAAGAGATGGACTTAGAAGAAAATCTAAAAGCTATGAAGCGGAACTTGGAAAAAATTGAGCAGTGCAGTGGAATAGAGGAGCTTATGGGTTATGAGGGAGCTGCTGCAAGGATTTATTTTTCCTGTCTGGGCAAGTTGATAGACCGAGAATTTTACTTTGAAGGGCGTAATCGAAGACCGCCTAAGGATCCATTTAACTCTTTAATCAGCTTGGGATATGCTATTTTGCTCAATGAAATCTATGGAAAAATTGAGGCAAAGGGCTTAAATCCTTATTCTGGTGTTTTGCATCAAGATCGGGAAAAGCACCCTACTCTGGCCAGTGATTTTATGGAAGAGTGGAGAGCGGTGTTGATTGATTCCTTAGCAATGAGCTTATTAAATGGCCATGAGTTAAAGGAAGGGGATTTTTACAAGGGAGAGAATGGCGGTATTTTCCTGGAGAAATATGCCTTTAAACTATACCTGGATAGACTGGAAAAGAAGTTTCGCACAGATCAAAAATATTTAAGCTATGTAGATTATCCCACCAGTTTTCGAAGGGCGATAGAATTACAGGTCAATCAGTTTGTAAAGGCCTTGGAAGAAGAGGATTTCAACTTGTATGAGCCAATCTATATTCGCTAAGTCTCTGAGATAGGAAACGGTATGGAAAATTATTTTTGGAACACGGAAGAACAGCAATCTACAAAAAAGATTTTTGTTTTGGTGATTTATGATATTGTAAGTAATAAAAGAAGAAATCACTTTGCGAAGCTGTTGAGCGGATATGGGATGCGGATTCAGAAATCCTCCTTTGAAGCTTTGGTGGATAAGAAACTCTTAGAGAAGTTGGAAAAAGAGATTCCTAAAGCAATCAATCCGGAAGAGGACAGTGTCCGCATTTATCGGATGACAGGCTATGGAGAAGTGATTCTCTTTGGGCAAAATCAAAAACTGGAAAATGAAGAGGTAGTAATTCTATGAGTAAAATACTGTTTTCTCCTGTAGGAGGGACTGATCCCTTATCTAATGACAATTATCAGGATGGTGCTATCTTACACATTGTAAGAAATTATCGTCCGGAGCGAATCGTGCTCTTTCTTTCTCAGGAAATGTTACGATTTCATAAAGAAGATAATCGCTATATCAAGTCTTTGTATTTGCTTTACAGGGAGTTTTTGAAGCAGGAAGATCCGGAACAGTTGGAAAAGCTTACAGTGAATGCTTTAAAGCCTATACAGAAGCTACAATTAGAGGATGCAAGTTTAGAGCTTTATCAGATTGGAAATATGAAGGTGGAGACTATAGAACGGGAGGATTTATCGGAAGTCCAAGACTTTAATACATTTTACAGGGAATTTCCGAGGTGGATTCACTATAGTATGAAAGATTTGGGAGAGGCAGATACATTGCTCCTAAATGTTTCTTCCGGAACACCTGCTATGAAGGGCTGTCTTCTTAGTATGCAACTTTTACAGGATATCCATTGTAAGGTAATACAGGTTTCCACTCCTGTACGAAGAATGAATGAGCATCGCCATAGTGGCTTTGTTTTGGAGGATGCGTGGGAGAACAATATTGATAATTTAGAAGGCTTTACCAATCGTTGTACAGAGGTTAAGGTTCCGGATTTTGCCTATATGATACAGGAAAATCAAATCAAGAGACTGATTCAAGAGTATGATTATAAGGGAGCCCTTGCCTTAGCCAAGTCTTTACCGGCGGAGCGGACGGAAGAGTATTTATCCTTTTTGAAAATGGCGTTACAAAGAAGCCTTTTGGATATGGATTCTGTAGAAAGCTTTATTAAGCATAATAAGGGAAAATTTCAATTTCCTGTAAAGCAAGCCGGAGGTAAAGAAGCGGAGAAGTCTTGCTTAGTATTTGAGTATTGCCTTCAAATGCAGCTAAAACTTGCCAGAGGAGATTTTGATGGCTTTATTCGTTCCCTTACCCCTGTGATTTGGGATTTATTCTTTCAGATTATAGAGAAGGATTTAGGACTTCCAATTTCTAAATATATTGAGAATGTTTATAGTGATACAAAAGTAAAATATTGGAAATTGGATGTCTTACAACAGCAAACTAACGAGAATGAAAAAAAGATTTATACGGTTCTTCTCACAAAAATGAATTCTCAAGATCCAAATAAGAGAATGACGGTTTATTCCCCACATTTCTTGGCGTTAATCCAGGCGTATCACTCTCTGGACTTAGTGAAAAATACAGTAGGAGATCTTAGAACTGTAGAAGAAAACCTGCGTAATATGGTTGCTCACCAAATGATTCCGGTAACAGAAAAAATTATTTTAGAAAAAACCGGTTTCACGCCAAAAATCATTATGGAGAAAGTAAAATTGCTTTATTCCACAGCTTATCAAGACCTTGGAGAAGAAAAATGGGCCTCCTATGATAGGATGAATGAGAGCATATTACAATTACTTTCAAAGAGGACTTAAATATACTGTTTCTCCTGTATGGGCTAAAAAAGGGGGCTTACAGCCCCCTAATAATCTCACAGCACTTCTTCACATCCTCTTCTCTTGTGGACCAACTTGTACAAAAACGAATCACGCTGGAGTTTTCATCGTAGCGTTCCATGTAGGCGTATTGCGCCTGCTTTTTTAATTGTTCCATTTTTTCATGGGAAATGACAAAGAAGACCTGATTGGTGGGATAGTCTCCAAAGAGGGGGAGCCCCGCATCCTTTAAGGCTGCCTTGATTTCCCGGGCGTAGGCATTTGCCTTTTCGCCGATATGGAGGTATAGCTCATCCTTAAAGAGCTCATCAAATTGCATGCCCAGAAGCCAACCCTTGGCAAGGAGGGCGCCATGCTGTTTGATGGAGGTGAAGAAGTGAGGAAGTCTACCGGCATCCGGAATGACTACCGCTTCTCCGAACATAGCGCCACACTTGGTGCCTCCGATATAGAAGACATCGCAGAGCTTAGCCAGATCCGGAAGGCTGAGGTCATTTTCCGGGGCGGCAAGGGCATAGGCCAGTCGGGCACCGTCTAGGAAAAGCAGCAGCTGATGCTTTTTACAAAGCTCGGAAATGGCAGTAAGCTCGGCCTTGCTGTACAGACTGCCGTATTCCGTGGGCTGAGACAGATAAACCATGCCGGGCTGGACAGTGTGGGCTTTGTTTTCATCCAAGGTAAAGTTGGAAAGAAAAGCTTCCAGTGCTTTTGGGGAGAGCTTTCCGTCCTTTCCCTTTAAGGGAAGCACCTTGTGCCTTGTCAGTTCAATGGCTCCCGCTTCATGCACTGCAATATGTCCGCTGTCCGCACAGAGTATGCCTTGGTAGGAAGGGAGGAAGGAGTCAATCACCGTGGCATTGGTCTGGGTTCCGCCCACCAGAAATTCCACCTGAGCGGTAGGGCAGTGACAGGCCTTTCGGATTTTTTCTTTGGCAGCTTCGCAAATGCTGTCGCTTCCGTAGCCGGGATAGGGCTTTCTATATTCTTCCGTCAGGCGCTTTAAGATATTTTCGTGGCAAGCCTCTTGGTAATCGGACTGGAATTGCAGGATATCGGTATTCATTTTGCCTCCTTTTTTCGGAAAAACTTTTTTTCGATTTTTTTATTTTAAATAGGGAAGAAGAAAAACGCAAATCGGAAACATCGGATAAAGGAAAGGTCCAAACCGAAAATTCACAGGTGGAAGACAAAAAGAAAAAGCCCGATTCGATATGTACCGGAACAGGAAAAGAGATAAAAAATTAAATCAAACGCTTATCTTGTCAAAAACCTTGCCGATTATAATAAAGACGGATTCTTCCAGGGATTTCGGATTTAGAGACGAAGGAGAGTCTTCCGTCGAGGAATGTTACGCATTTTCCGGCTTTGCAGTTTAAGATAAAGCATTTTCCTCTTGTAAAGACAAGAGCTTTGCGAAACATTGGCCTCGACCTTTTTAGAGGTATAGAGTGTTTAAGGGAGTAGTTAAAAAACGGTTACGTTGGCTCAAGGCTTTGCAGCATATTGCAGAGCCGAATTACCCCTTAGGAATAGAGAAAAGTCGGTCAGGGAGGTCCTTCTTTTTTCCGGAATGGAGGCAAAATGAAGAAACAAGGAATAGACAGAGTACTGTTTCCCTTGGCTACGGCCATTCTGCTTGGTTTGTTCAGCGGACAGGCTTTCGCGGAGGGACAGGGTACTGCGGCTTCTGAAGGAAGATGGCAACAGGATGGAAACAACTGGAAGTACGTGGACGGAAACGGTCAGGAGAAGACCGGTTGGGTGGAAAGCAAGGGACAGTGGTACTTTGTGGATCCCCAGAGCAAGAATTTAAAAAGTGGATGGATGGAGAAGGACGGAAAATGGTTCTTCCTGGACACCAAGGCGGATTCTTTGGGAAAGATGGCTACAGGTTGGCAGTGGGTTGACGGCTACTGTTATTACTTTGCCGGTGATTCCGGAAGAATGTATCACAATGAAAAGACACCGGACGGCTTCTTTGTACAGGAGGGCGGAAAGTGCGCCAATGAGAAGGGCGAGCCTTTGTTCGATCTTTCCAAGGGCGTACAGAGCACGAAAGAAAAGGAAGCGGTAGCGGAGCAGGCCAGAAAAGAAGGCAAGAGTCTGGAGGAAATCGTAAGTCTTGTGGCGCAGGTAAAATCTGAGGCTACAGGAGCTTCCCAGTCCCAGGCTGCAGAGGCCAATGCAGGAGCGGTGAAGTTCTCCGGCGTGGTGAAGAGTGCAGGAGGCTCCGGCGGCGGAGGTGGCGGTTCCAGCTCCGGTGGCGGTGGCGGAAGCTTTTCCGGTGGCGGCTCCGGCGGCGGGGGAAGTTCTTCCGGAGGCGGAAGTTCCTCCGGTTCAAGCAGCAGTGCTTGGCAGACCAGCTATAACCCCTCTACCAAGAATCCCTTTGCAACAAAGGAAGAGCTGTATAGCTTCCATTTGCAAAATGAGCTACGTAGAAAACAAGGAATTGAGGAACGCTCTAGGGAACGTGCTAAGCAGGAACAAGAACGCCTGGATAGGCAGAGAGCGGAACAAAAAGAGGCTGCTAGAAAAGCAAGAGAAGCACAAGAGCGGAGAGACCGTGAAAATGCTGAGCTTTTAAGACAGCAGCAGGCTAAGAGAGAGGCGGCTTTCCAAGAGACTCAGGAGAAATTTAAAAACGGTTTAGCAGAGCCTTATCGCCTTCAAGAGATTAATAGGAAGGGAGACAGCAGATTCGCTTTATTTGCCAAGGGTGTCGATTTAAATGCAGGAAGCTTTAGAAAAGATGAGAATCTGGTTATTGCAAAGAATACTTACGCCTTTGAAAGCATTCCCCAAACCGCTTCTTCCGGCTTTTATGATACTGCGAATGTAGCGGAAAGAGTATATGGCGCAGGAGAAGAGAACTACATTTCCAGATTAAGCTACTATGCGGCAGAGCGAGATGCTTTACGGCATGCCCTTTTACAAAGAAGTAGTGACGTGGTGACTCTCCGGGGAACAAGCCCTCAAAGCGGAAGTTTTAAGGCGAAAATCTTTGGAAAACTCCATAGTCTGGATGAGCTTTATACCGAGGCCGTTGCTCCTACAAGGTCCAGTGCTTATGCCCTGTATCCAAAGACACAGGAAGCCGGTCAAAGCCAAAGAGCCAGCGCGTCCACCCTTTCTCGTTCAGAGGCAACAGCTTCCGCTTCCAACTTGAGAAGAGAGGAAGCACAGAATAGCACCCTTCCCCAGAACTTAAAAAATGAAGCTCTCTTTGATGAGCGGAAAGTTAATCCTTCCGACTTTTCCGAGAAGGTTTTGGAGCATTTGAAAAAGGGAGAGGTTCTGCTTCTGGAGCATAGTGGCTTTAATACAAGCGGAAATCAGATTGCCGTAGTTTACGGTGCAGAGTGGGATATCTACGGAGAATTAACCGCACTATATCTTACCGAGCCGGATGATAGCTTGCAGGCAATGAAGCGTTATCCTGTGAAAAAGCTGAGCAGTAATAATGAAGAAAAACTGGTCTTCACACCGGAGAAGAACGACAAAGTACAGTCTAAGCTGAAGTACTTCTATACGGTAGAGCTGTATGAGAAAGAGCCGGAGAATTTATTCTTTGACATAACAGACTAACAAGCTTTGGAATAATCATTTTTTCGAATAAGAGAAATAAAACATAGAAAAAGGTGCTGTAAAAATCAAAATTGCTTAGAAAATGTTTTTGATTTTACAGCGCCTTTTTTAATAATGATCCTTGCAGGAATAGATGTATAATACATCATCCTCAATAGCATAAATCAGCCGATCTTCTTCCGTGATACGTCTGGACCATTTTCCGCTAAGCTCGTATTTTAGAGCCTCCGGTTTGCCGATTCCTGAGAAGGGACTTCTTTCTATCGCCTCAATAAGGCGATGAATCTTTTTGATGGTACTTTTATTATTTTGGGCATACCAATAGAGGTAATCTTCCCATGCCTCATCGGACCAGGCTTTAATCATCTTCTTTTACCTCAAGCAAGTCATGGGTTTGGAATTGTTTTTTTCGGAATTGTGTATCTCCACGTCGTATTTTTTCCATTAAATAAGAATTGGATAGAATTCTAAGACTTTCTTGCAAACTGTCATATTCTCTTTTAGAGAGTACGACTACGGTATCCTCCGCATCCTTTGCGGTTACAATCAGCGCATCAGCATCTTCATTTACCTGCTTCATGTATTGCTTTAAATTCTGTCTGAAATTGGAATAGGCAACAGCTTCCATAGTTTTTCTCCTTCGAATTAGTTGTACAAAATATTGTACGACTAAAGCAAAAGAAAAGCAAGAGTAGCTCTTGCTTTTCTTTTCTGTATGCTTAACAAGTACTACCTGCAAAGCATGTAAATCTTCTTTTATTTCTCTTCTTTTTCTTTTATTTCTCTTCTTCTACAGACTCTGTAAGCTTTGCCACCTCCATGTTCTTAGGCAAAATCGCACTTAAAATCAAAGCAACAACAAAGACTACCGCTACGACATTTTCCCCGAATACGGTCTGTACGATGGAGGGGAAGATATGCCAGATGCTGCTCTCCGTGCTGGAGGTAAAGCCGATTCCTACTGCCAAAGAAAGAGAAGCGATAACGATATTTCTCTGGGTGAAACCGCAGGAAGCAATCATCTGCATTCCGGAGACTACGATGCTTCCGAACATCATGATGGTGCATCCCCCTAAAACGCTCTGGGGAAGGGAAGCGAAGAAATGTCCTACAGGGGGCAGAAGTCCTGCCAACAGCATTGCTGCTGCACCGGTTGCAATGGTGAAACGGTTTACCACCTTGGTCATAGCGATAAGGCCTACGTTCTGGGAGAAGGAGGTTACGGGAGCACAGCCGAAAAGTCCGGAAATGCTGGATCCGAATCCGTCACATGCCAGAGAACCGGAAATTTCCTTTTCGGTAATTTCTCTGTTTAGTCCGGAGGCTACCATGGCTGTGGTATCTCCGATGGTCTCTGCTGCGGAAACCAGGAAGATAATACAAACGGAAAGGATGGCTCCGATATTAAACTGTGGGGTAAAGGGGAAGAGTCTTGGTAAAGACACAAAGCCGTCAGAGAAAATCAGGCTTAAATCTACCTTGCCCATAAATATGGAAAGAATATATCCAACAATCAAGCCGGCCAATACGGAAAGCTGCTTCATATAGCCCTTTACGAAGATGCTCCAGCCGATGCAGGTAAGTAAAGTTACGGTGGCAATGATTAAGTTTTCTTTGGAACCGAAGTCATCTCCGTAGCCTCCGCCGAAGGAACGAGCACCTACGGTAAAAAGGGAGAAGCCGATGGCGGTTACTACGGTTGCGGCAACGATGGGAGTAATGATTCTCTTCCAATACTTTGCCAAAAGTCCTAAAACACCTTCAAAGCAACCGCCTACGATTACGGCACCGATGACGGTGGGGTAACCGAAGTTTGCGGCAATGGTGGATAGGATGGTCACAAAGGTAAAGCTTACACCCATTACGATAGGAAGCTTAGCGCCAATCTTCCAGACCGGATACAGCTGGATAAAGGTGGCGATACCTGCGGCAAACATCGCGTTTTGTAAGAGCATGGCGATTTCCTGCTGGGTAAGGGCGGGCTGAGCGGCTCCTGCGATAATAGTAATAGGGGCTAGGTTGGATACGAACATGGCTAAGACATGCTGTAAGCCGAAGGGGATGGCCTTTCCGATGGGCACTCTTCCGTCCAGCTTGTAAATGTTCTCCATGCGCGCTACTGACTTTTCTTGACTCATTTTTCCTCCTTCATTTGTTTGAAAAAGAAAAAAGATTCCTGAAATATCACCGGGGAATAGATATTTTCAATGGTTTGTGCCTAAGGAGCTTCCTGATTTGCTCCCAAGCAGCATTTTCCGATGTCGGACTGTAGAGCTTTCTTCCTTGAAAATGTAGCTATTCCTTTTTGTGATTTTTCATAGAAATCTTTCCTGTTTTTTCAAAAAGATAAAAAATCCTATAACAAGAATCTGGACTGTATTGTAACATCCTGTAAAGTGCTTGTCTATATTTTGACAATGCACCAAAAATTAGACAAGTTCACGGAAATTTCTAAAAATAAAGGAAAAACCTTGGAAATATTAAAATGGCATTTTGGCAAAAAATCCAGTAATATCAAGCTTGTAGGAAGATGCAAGGATAAGCTGTAATGGAAGGGATTTTTGCCAGTCAGTACAAAATTTTAGATTATCAAAAAAATTTTTTTGTTAAATTTATGACAGAAGCACCAAAAAAGCTTGGCAAAAACTGTGAATAGACTCCAGAAATGGGTGATTTTATACTTAGACAAAGCCATTCCGGAGGAAGAAGGCCTTGTATTTTCGTAATCAATGGATGCATTTGCAAACAGTCAGGAGGGTTTCCATGCGTGCAGTAGGGAAAGATAAGATTCGTGTTGATGCCTATGGAAAAGTCACAGGCGAAGCAAAGTATACTGCGGACTTAGAGCCGAAGAATATTTTGCACGGTAAGGTTTACCATTCCACCATCGGAAATGGTTTGGTAAAGAGCATTGATACCAGTGAGGCGGAGAAGGTACCGGGAGTCGTAAAGATTCTTACCTGCTTTGATGTGCCGGATATTCAATTCCCCACAGCAGGACACCCCTGGTCTGTAGAGAAAGCCCACCAGGATATCTGTGACAGAAAGCTTCTGAATCAGAGAGTCCGGATTTATGGAGATGATATTGCCTGCGTCATTGCGGAAAATGAAGTGGCCTGTGACCAGGCTCTTCGCCTTTTAAAGGTGGAGTACGAAGAATATCCTGTGATGACCACCGTGGAGGAGGCATTGGCGGAAGGAGCTCAGGCGCTTCACCCGGATCTTCGTAAGGACAATGTTATCGTTCATAGCCACATGACCATGGGAGAGAAGGATTATACCTTTGAGGAAGGTCTTAAGAAGGCCAAGGAAGAGTACGGAGAGGAAAACATCGTCACCCACGAGCAAGTGTATGATACGCCGAAGATTTCTCACTGCCATATCGAGCTTCCTGTATCCTTTGCCTATGTGGATGTCAATGATAAGATTACCATTGTCTGCTCCACCCAGATTCCCCATATCGTTCGTTTATATACCGCTATGGCGCTTGGGGTTCCTGCAGGAAGAGTTCGTATTATTAAACCCTATATCGGCGGCGGCTTCGGTAACAAGCAGGACGTATTGTATGAGCCGTTAAATGCTTACATGTCCATGCAGGTGGGAGGAAGACCGGTGCGCTTGGAGATTTCCCGTGAGGAAACCATTTACGGCACCAGAACCAGACATCAGATTACCGGACATACCAAGGCTGTGGTAACAAAGGACGGACAGATTCTTAGCAGAAAGATGGAAGCCTTTGCCAACAACGGAGGTTACGCTTCCCATGGCCACGCCATCTGTGCAAACTGCGGAAATGTCTTCAAAGAATTATATATTGATAAGATCGGTACAGAGGTAGACTGCTGGACTGTTTATACCAACGCGCCTACAGCAGGTGCTATGAGAGGATACGGTATTCCCCAGTCTGTATGGATTACCGAGTGCTTAATCGATGATTTAGCAAGAAAAATCGGAATGGATCCTCTGGAGATTCGTTTAAAGAACTGTATTCCTGCAGGATTTAAGGATCCGCACAATGGCATTACCTTCCACTCCTATGGATTAAAAGAGGCTATGTTAAAGGGGGCGGAGCTTGCCAAGTGGAAGGAGAAGAGAGCGGAGTACGATAAGCCTCAAAGCGGAGACAAGAGAAGAGGTATCGGTATGGCGATTTTCTGCTATAAGACCGGTGTTCATCCTATCGCTTTAGAGACTGCTGCGGCTCGTATGGTATTGAATCAGGACGGTTCCTGCCAGCTCTTTATGGGAGCTACGGAAATCGGACAGGGTGCGGATACCGTATTTACCCAGATGGCAGCAGAAGCCTCCGGTATTCGCTACGAGGAGGTCTATATCGGATCTACCCAGGATACAGACACCTCCCCCTTCGATACAGGAGCTTACGCTTCCCGCCAGACCTATGTTTCCGGTATGGCTTGTAAGAAGGTGGCAGAGGAGTTTAAGGATCGTATCTTAGACTATGCGGAATATATGTTAAACAATGCGGTACAGGATTTCTCCAAAACCGTATATGTTGAAGAGGTTAGCGCTGCGGCAAAGAAGATTCGAGAGCTTCTTTCCGTTTCCGAAGAGACAGAGATTTCCAAGGATTCCTTAGATTTGGTGGATTCTCAGATTGTGGAAAAGAAGAGCGGAAACCCATTACTTCCCCTTGCTATTTTGGCAGACACCGCGTTCTATTCTTTGGATAAGTCCGTGCATATTGCGGCGGAATGTACCAACCACTGTAAGAGCAATACCTTCTCCTCCGGTGTGTGCTATGCCGAGGTGGAAGTGGATATGCCCTTAGGTTTGGTGGAGATTTTACGAATCGTGGAAGTGCATGATTCCGGAATCATTATTAACCATGATACCGCAAGGGGTCAGGTTCACGGCGGAATGGCACAGAGCCTTGGCTTCGGTTTATCCGAGGATTTACTGGTAGATCCGAAGACCGGAAAGGTATTAAATGCCAACCTCTTAGACTTTAAGATTCCTACCGCTATGGACGTTCCCGATCTGGAAGTGGATTTTGTAGAGCTGGAGGACCCCACCGGCCCCTACGGTAATAAGTCCTTAGGAGAGCCTCCTGTTATTGCAGCGGCTCCTGCAGTAAGAAACGCTATCTTACAGGCTACCGGCGTTGCCATGAATGTGGCGCCGATGACCAGCCAGAGACTCACAGATGCCTTCCGCGAGGCAGGATTAATTAAGACAATCTCTGTAGACTAAGGAGGAAAGCGATAGGGAGGGCTTCCTCCCTATGCCGGTTTCTTCTCAAGATTGTATAGAACATAGAGGACAGGGGCTCCTGTTTTAAGCGGGATTCCCGTCCGTAAAACACAAGAGTGATATTTATCTTATGGTAAAGGAGAGGATAAAGACATGTTTGATTTACAGGGATTTCATGAAGCAAAGGATGTAGCGGATGCGGTGCAGGCCTTAACTGCCAATCCCAATGCGGAAATCATTTCCGGCGGAACCGATGTATTGATTCGTGTTCGTGAGGGAAAGGATGCGGGGAAAGTGCTGGTATCAATTAAAAATATTGAAGAAATAAAGGGCGTAAAGCTTTTGGACAACGGAGACCTTTTCATTGGAGCAGGAACCTGCTTTACCCATTTGACCAATGACCCTCTGGTACAAAAGCATATCCCCATGCTGGGAGAGGCCGTGGACACCGTTGGAGGTCCCCAGATTCGAAATATGGGAACCATCGGCGGAAACATCTGTAACGGAGCAACCTCCGCAGACTCTGCAGCAGGCATGCAGGTTTTAAATGCCATTGTTTGCCTGACAGGCCCCAATGGGGAGAGAAGAGTTCCGATTTCCGAGTTTTATACCGGCCCGGGAAAGACTGTCCGGGAGCAAAATGAAGTTTGTACCGGCTTCTTAATCAAGAAAGAAGATTACGAAGGCTTCAGCGGAAAATACATTAAGTACGGAAAGAGAAAGGCAATGGAGATTGCCACTCTGGGCTGTGCGGTAATGGTAAAGCTGGACAAAGAGAAGAAGCATATTGAAGAAGTAAGACTGGGCTACGGTGTAGCGGCTCCTACGCCCATTCGTTGTCCGAAGGCGGAGGAAAGCCTGAAGGGTGCGGCTTGCACCGATACGGAAAGAATTGAGAACTATGTAAATATCGCCTTAACAGAGGTTCGTCCCAGAAGCTCTTGGAGAGCTTCCAAGGAGTTCCGTTTACAGGTGATTTCAGAGTTGGCAAAGCGTGCTTTAAAGGAAGCCATTGTTTTACAAGGAGGACAGATCAATGCTTAAAATTATTCATTTTAAGGTGAATGGAAGAGATGTGGAACTGGCTGTAGATGAGAGAGAGTCTCTCCTGGATGCCTTGAGAGTGCGTCTTGACTTAACTTCTGTAAAGAAGGGCTGTGAGGTAGGAGAGTGCGGAGCTTGTACCGTTTTGGTAAACGGAGAGGCAGTGGACAGCTGTATCTACCTGGCTATGTGGGCAGACGGAAAGTCCGTTCTTACCGTAGAAGGTCTTAAGGGGCCAAACGGAGAGTTAAATCCGGTTCAGACCGCATTCATCGAAGAAGCAGCGGTGCAGTGCGGCTTCTGTACTCCCGGACTGATTCTTACCGCTGTGGAGATTGTGGGAACAGGAAAGGACTATACCAGAGACGAGTTAAGAAAGCTCATTTCCGGACATTTATGCCGTTGTACAGGTTATGAAAATATTTTAAATGCCGTAGAAAGAGTAGTGAAGGAAAATCTTCAGAAAGCAAACTAAAAAATATTTTGGTTTTGCCTAAAAATTTGTTAGGCAAATCGCACAAAAGTTTTTACTCTCTTTTGGAAAAAAGGGAAGTCTTTGCGGTGAGGGTGGTAACTCTCACCGCTTTCGTTTATAATCATATTGTTAATTTGTAAACGACATAATTATTTTTTAGATTACAGGAGCGACCTAAAAAATAAAGAGATATCCTGCAGGGGTACAGATTGCGATAAGCAAGCGAAGGCTTTTCAAAACAATGAAAAGCTTAGTCGATAAGAAAAGGAAACATTCCTTTATCTGCATTGGCTTAGGAGAGAGTAAAAAGGGAAGAGGATACCTTCGTCGTTAAATTGAGTTTAGGAAGTAGGAGATGCTTATGGAAGAGATGGATGTATTTCGTTTTATTGTAAACGGAAAAGAGGTGGAAACAAAGGAAGATAAGCCTTTGCTTCGTTTTCTTCGTGACGATTTAAAGTGCAAGTCCGTAAAAGACGGTTGTAGTGAAGGAGCCTGCGGTACCTGTACCATTTTGATTGATGGAAAGGCTGTACGTTCCTGTATTTTGTCCACCAAAAAGGCAGTGGGAAAGAACATTGTTACCGTTGAGGGACTGAGCCTTCAGGAGAAGGAAGCCTATGTCTATGCCTTTGGACGTGCCGGCTCCGTACAGTGCGGATTCTGTATTCCCGGTATGGTGATGAGCGCCAAGGCTTTAATTGACGTGAACCCGAATCCCACAGAAGAGGACATTAAGAAAGCCATCCGTTCCAACATTTGCAGATGCACAGGCTATAAGAAGATTATTGAAGGAATTGCGCTTGCCGCAAAGGTACTTCGGGGCGAAGAAAAGATTCAGTCCGATCTGGAGACCGGAGAAGACTTCGAGGTTGGACAGTCCGCCTTCCGTGTGGATGTTCGAGAGAAGGTTCTGGGAACCGGAGAATATCCTGATGACGTGGAAATGGAAAACATGGTTTACGGTGGGGCTGTTCGTACAGAGTATCCGAGAGCCAAGATTTTGAAGATTAATACAGAGGCGGCGGAGAGCCTTCCCGGTGTTCTTGCTATCTTAAAGGCTGAAGATGTTCCCAACAACAAGGTGGGACATATTCAGCAGGACTGGGATGTTATGATTGCTGAAGGCGACACTACCCGTTGCATCGGAGACGCCCTTTGCTTAATCGTTGCAGAGACTCCTTCTATTTTAGAGGCTGCTAAGAAGCTGGTGAAGGTGGAGTACGAAGTGCTGGAACCGGTAAGAAGTATTGCAGAGGCTAAGGCGGAAAATGCTCCTAAGCTTCATCCTAACGGAAATCTTTGCCAGCAAAGACACGTAACCCGTGGAGATGCCAAGGCGGCCATTGCGGGAGCAAAGTATGTAGTAACCGACAGCTTTAAGACCCCCTTTACCGAGCATGCCTTCATGGAGCCGGAGTGCGCCATTGCCTTCCCTTATAAGGACGGCGTGAAGGTTTATACCAGTGACCAGGGTGTATATGACACCAGAAAAGAAATTTCCATCATGATGGGCTGGGATCCTTCCAGAATCGTGGTAGAGAACAAGCTGGTAGGCGGCGGATTCGGCGGTAAGGAAGACGTTTCCGTACAGCATATTGCCGTGCTGATGGCTTTAAAGGTGGGAAGACCGGTAAAGGTAAAGTTTACCCGTCAGGAATCCATCAACTTCCACCCCAAGCGTCATGCCATGGAGGGTACCTTTACTCTGGCTTGTGATGAAAACGGTATTTTCCAGGGCTTGGATTGTGAAATCTACTTCGATACCGGAGCTTATGCATCCCTTTGCGGACCGGTACTGGAGAGAGCTTGTACGCACTCTGTAGGTCCTTACACCTATCAGAATACCAATATCTATGGATACGGTTATTACACCAATAACCCGCCTGCAGGAGCATTCCGCGGATTCGGTGTGTGTCAAAGTGAGTATGCATTGGAAATGTTGATTGATAAGCTGGCTGAGAAGGTAGGCATCAGCCCCTGGGAAATTCGTTTCCGTAATGCCATCGAGCCGGGAAAGGTTCTTCCCAACGGACAGATTGCGGACTCATCTACAGCCCTTAAGGAAACCTTATTGGCTATAAAGGACATCTACGAAGCCAACAAGGGTAGAGCAGGTCTTGCCTGTGCCATGAAGAATGCCGGTGTAGGTGTAGGTCTTCCGGATAAGGGAAGAGCCAGAGCGGTTATTAAGAACGGCGTGGTAGAGTTGTATACTGCGGCTTCCGATATCGGACAGGGCTGCCGTACCGTATTTATGCAGATGATGCACGAAAGTACCGGTCTACCGGTGGAGAAGATTGATCTTTCCAAGGGATCCACAGAGGATTCTCCGGACTCCGGAACTACTTCCGGATCCCGTCAGACTCTGATTACCGGTGAGGCGGTAAAGGGAATTGCCTTAGAGATTAAGGGAGATTTGGACAAGGTAGGCGGAGACCTTTCCGCATTGGAAGGAAAAGAATACTTCTTCGAGTTCTTTGATCCCACAGATAAGCTTGGCGCTGACCTCCCCAACCCCAAGTCTCACGTGGCCTATGCCTTTGCAACCAATCTGGTACTCTTGGATGAGCAGGGACAGGTAACGGATGTGTATGCTGCCCATGACTCCGGAAAGGTTGTAAACCCGGTTGCGATTCAAGGACAGATTGAAGGTGGAGTATTGATGGGAATGGGCTATGCCTTAACTGAGGACTTCCCCTTAAAGGATTGCGTACCCACTGCTAAGCTTGGAACCTTGGGACTGCTTCGTGCAAACCAGATTCCGAATATTCACGCCATCTATGTAGAAAGAGATACTCCTATCCCATTTGCATACGGCGCTAAGGGTATCGGAGAGATTGCCAGCATTCCTATTGCTCCGGCCATTGCCAATGCTTATTATGCCTTTGACCATGAGTTCAGAACTAAGCTTCCTATGGACAATACATTCTATAGAAAGAAGAAGGCATAACCCGGAATAGCAAAAATATAAGCTCATGAAGAAGGGACTATAAAAATCAAAAAAAATAGATTTTCGGCAATATAGGTCTAAATGAGGGGGTAGTCTGAGCCCGTCGGTACTTGCGAAAAACAAGCAAAACGCAGTTTTTCGCTTAGTATCCGCTACGAGGCGAAGCTAGCGAGAGCGTGCCCCAAATTTAGACCTATATTGTTTAGAAAACTATTTTGATTTTTACAGTCCCTTCTTATAATTAAAGGAAAACCCCGAGGTTAGGGAAAAAACCTGGATTATGGGAAAAAGCTTCCGAATAACGGTAGAAATAAAATTAATTTTTTGTTAAAATAGGAGCATTATGAATCTTACCGCAATGCCAAAGGAGTAAAAATGGATAAGGAAGCATTGAAGAAAAGAATATTTGCAGAAGGAGAAAAGGCTAAGGGCGGTGTAAACCGCTTTCTGGAGGAAGAAAAGCAGGAGCTGTCGCATGAACCGGAACGGAAGGTAGAACAGCCACAAGCTATCCTTCAGAACTCGGAAAAATCCGGCCTTTCCTTTAAAGCGCGAAAAGCCAGAAGGTGCAGATTTTTTAAGACAGCAAAGGAAAAAACAGAGGCATTTATCGAAAAAGCCACCGCTCATGCAGAGGAAAGAGGCGTAAGAGGGCTTCCGGAAAGAAAGTTTATTGCTTTAAAGAAGAGAAAGAAGGTGTTGCATGCCTTTGTCATTCCCTGCTATGGAGAATCCTCTTATCTGGAAGCATGCATTCAATCTCTTTTAAAGCAAAAAAATCCATCTCCTATTTATCTTTGCACCGCAACTCCCAATGCATTTTTAAAGAGGATTTCCAGAGAATATCGTTTGCCCTTGTTTGTTCGAAACGGAGAGCCCTCTTTGGCAAGGGATTGGAATTTTGCTTTGGAGGTAGGCAGAAAGAGAGCAAAACTGGTGACCATTGCCCATCAGGACGATTTGTATCATGAAGATTACACTAAGGCTGTGGAGCATGCCTATTCCCTCTATCCGGATGCCAGCTTGATTTTTACTGCGGTGCAGGACATTGACGGTATGGGACAGAAGCTGCCGAATGTTACCGAGAAAGTGAAAAGAATCCTACGACTTCCCTATCATTTTACCCATCATACGGAAAAGAGTCTCTGGAAAAAGCTTCCCCTGCTTTTTGGCAACAGCATCTCCTGCCCCAGCTGTACCTATGTGACAGCACATTGCAGAAGATTATTATTCAAAAATGACTATCGTTTTATTACGGATTGGGATGCCTTCCTGCATTTGGCGGATAAAGAGGGGCGTTTCCTCTATATTAAGAAGGCTTTGCTTTCCTATCGAAGACACGAAGAGGCGGAAACCAGAAAGCAAATGAAGAACAAAAACCGCCTAAAGGAAGAAAAGGAACAATTCAGGAAGCTTCACGGCAAGTTTTTGGGAGGTCTTTTGGCGAAGATTTACAGCCTGTCCGGAAAATGGGCGTAACTTCTTTTAGGCCAAGCTGAGGCTTCGTTTCATAGCTTGTCTTTGTAAGAGGAGGGACACCAGTACGCAGGACAGCAATTTATCCACCAAGTTTCCACTGACTGCTCCAAGGTAAACGGAGGTAAAGAGCTCTTGACCGGATTGCTTTAAGGCCATAATCACCAAGTCTGTTCCGGATCCGGTCAGTCCTCCGAAGAGGAAGATACGAATGGGAGCTCCAACCATTGGGCATAAAATGGCTAAAAGCAGTCCTGCAAGGATTGCCTTGGGAAGGCTGAAGCCCTTCTTTCCGGCTTTACTGATCAGGGCTACCACGACTGCAACCACTACATTAACCAAGGCAAAGGGGATTGCGCTGGGGCTGGCTGTAAAGCCCATCAAAAGGTTGGTGGCCACACCGGTAAGAACGCCATAGCCCATACCGTAGCATGCCGCAATGAAAATGGTGCCGATGGTATCCATAAAAAGAAGGGGTATCTTTAGCATGCTGACAAAATCTCCAAAAACCACATTTACCACCACTGCAAGTGCACAAATCAACAAAATCTTCGTATTTTTATTTAGCTTATTCATTATTCTCTCCTTCATTTTCTTTCTATTCTGCTTTTTTTATCTTATCTCCATTACTTATTTCTGCTTTCTCTTCTACCTGCTATCCCTGTTCTTAATACATGGATTTTTGTACAGTTTCATTTCGTTACTATTTCTTGCTTTTCTTTTTATTGCCGTTTCTCTGCGTTTTATCCATAGTTTCCTGCTTTTCCTCTAAAAAGGAAACAAAGTAGGCTCTAAGTTCTTCCCATTTTCCGTCCTTCTCCTCTTCGTCATAAAATACCGGCACTTCGAAACAGGCCTGTGTCCAGTTTCTTCTTTCCATTTCTTCCATGTATTTTTCCATTAGAATTCCTGGGGGAGAGGAAAGAGAACAGCTGGGGCTTTCCTGAATCCCTAAAACACCAAGATAGCCATAACCGTTTTTCTGATACTCCTCCAACTGCCAAAAAACAGGCTCTAAAATCCTTCGGCAATGTTCGGCATAGCCTTCCGTCTTCTCATACTCAGCCTTATTCATTGAAGGACGATTGCTTCCCAGATACAAGAATTCCGGACAGGGAAGCTGAATTATGCCTATTCCCCTCTTTAGAATTTCTTCGACCAGGGGAAAGGCGCCTTTTGCACGCTCCAAGCCATGCACCACAGCATTTTGATTCAAAACACAGTGACTGACTACAATGATTTTCTTTAATGGATAAATAGCTATATCCTCCTTATAAACATTTTTATTCTAAATGCTTTTCCAATCTGTATGTTTTTAAAACCCTCTTCTTTAGCTTGAAAGAAAAGGGATATAAAAAAAGAAAGATGAATTATAAAGCATATTAGAGATGAAATATCAGAGATGCCAAACAGCATAGGTCTAAAACGGGGGCAATCTGAGCCCGCCGGTACTTAGTGAAAGCGAGAAATAAGTGTTTTTAACAAATAATTATTTTCCACATGATACTATCAAGATTAAAAATATTTGTCCAATTTTAAAACATAATAGAAGGCATTGATTATTTAAAATGACTATAATTATAAAGGAATTGTAAAATTCTTAAAAAGCTCAGCGAGGGAGCATCTTCCGGAAAAAGAGAAAAAGCAAAATATTATTAAAAAGCTTATATATAATTGCAAAATGTGCCGATAATATAATTACTTATCAGAATATTGTGAAGATAAGGGTTAAAAGAACTGCCAGGGAAGGCAGGCCGTAGAGAGAGTAAGAAGGACTAAGCTTAGCGGTAAAGAAGAAAGTAATTTAGGAAGAAAGTCGCTTAGAAAGAAAGTCTCTTAGAAAGAAAGTCTCTTAGAAAGAAAGTCTCTTAGAAAGAAAGTCTCTAATGAAGTAAGTCAGTAAAGTAGGAGGAAAGGAAAGAGGAAAGAAAGCATGAAGGGAAAAAAGAGAATACAATTTATCGGTTTTTTTCTCTGCCTTTTGTTGGGGAATTCGTTGTTTGTTCCGAAGAGCTATGCCGCCGTTGCTCCGGTAAAAGTGGAGATTCCGGTGAACTTGTATGCCGCGGGAGATTCATTCCCGGAGGAAGAATTTACGGTGGAGCTGGAACCGGTGATATCCGGTTCTAATTTGGTGCCGGATGAGAAAGAGATTCATCTCACTTTAGGCGCAGGAAAAACAAAGGAGGAGAAACGTTTTGCCCCCGTTTCCTTTTCGGAGGAGGGAATCTATCAGTACGATATTCGCCAGAAAAAGGGTGATACGGAATATATGACCTATGACGATAGGGAGTATCTGGTTTCCGTAAAAGTGGAATTGCAAAACAAGGATAGTGCGGGAAATCCAAGACCTGCCTATCTCACTGCGGTATTGATTGTAACGGATCGAAATGATCCTCTAAAGCAGGATATGAAAAGAGGGGAAATTGCCTTTCACAACCGTTATGACAAGCCGAAGCCTCCGGAGCCGGAAACGCCGCCGGAGACAGTGCCGCCGGAGCCAACTCCTCCGAATCCGAATACCCCGCCCGGACCGGGTAGGCCTCCCGGGGAAAGCGGCAAGCCCCCCGCTCCCATAGTGAGCCATGATCCCGGAGTTTTAGGGGTAAAGAAGCTGGAAATTTTTAATCCGATAGTGGAGATTCCGAAGATTTGTACCAAGATTTATCGTACGGCCAGAAATGTTGCCACCGGAGATGAAAGCGGAATGTTTTTCTTCGGCGTGTCCTTCAGCCTTTCCCTTTTTGGCATCAGCCTATATTTTTATAAGAGAAGAGGAAAGGATTTATCTTCCGAATAAGCGATAGGAAGAAAGTAAGGAGAGAAGCTTCCGAATAAATATTAGGAAGAAAAGTAAGGGATTTATCTTCCGACTATGCCTCGTAAAGAGCTAAAAAACAGTCTAAATCGAAAGAATTTCTAAAGACCTTGACACCCTCTTAGGAGGGTGTTATTCTTTGAAAAGATTTAGCACTCGAAAATGATGATTGCTAACAAATGAGAAAAAACGTAAAGGAATGAGGAAGAAGAGAAGAAGCTTTTTCCTTGTTTCAGAAGGGATATGTATATGAGTATGCAAGATATTTTGGAACAAATCCGTTCCCTTTTAAAAAAGAAGAAAAGGGGGCGGATTTCTGCCATTTCTCGGGATATTCCTCAGGATATGCTAAAAAAGCAAAATTCTAAACAGGGAAATGAAATACAAAGCCCCCAGGGTCAAAGCTCTGAAGTACAAAGCTTTTCAGACCAAAAATCCGGCGAGCAAAATAGGGAAGGCCGGGAAGCTGCATTAGGAAGCTCTTCGGAGAAAGCTGCCGAAGGACAGGAGGGACAAAAGCTCCATGAACAAGAGGCGGATGCACGAATGACGGCTCAAAATGCTGCCGGAGGGAATACAGTAACGGTTCAAGCTGTAGCGGAAGATTCGACAGCGGAAAAAAACACGGCCGGGCAGAGTACAGAGGGGCAAAATAGTATAGAGCGGACGAAAAATAATATGACAGAGTATAGAGGAGGAAAAATGATGCGGGTAATTCCAGTTTATAATATGATGGTTCTTCCCCATTCCTACATTTATTTTCAGGTACAAAGCTTTAAAAATATTGCAGGACAGGAAATCAGACAGGACGACCATGTATTACTGGCTGTTTTAAAGGAAGACAGCTTTAATACCAAGGATTTAAGGAAGGAAGAGTTCCACTCCGTTGCGGTAGAGGGAAGCGTTACGGAAATCAGCGGAGACGGCTATGTGGTGGTTCGTACAGGACAGAGAGTGAAAATTCTGGAGCTGACTCAAAAAGAAGGGGAGCCCCTGCTGTTGGAAACTGCCCCATTAAGGGATATTGAGGACTTGGATCGGGAAGATTCCGACAGAAAGCTAAAGGAAATCAAGGCGGAATTAAAGACTTTGGTGGACCGTTTTAGGGCGGGAAGCATTATGCAAACCATGATAGACCAGTACGGCTCTATCCAAGAGGTAGCTTGCATTCTTTCCCCCTGGCTTAGTTTGAAAAATGAAGAACGCTACCAGGTTTTGAAGGAGGACAGACTTTCCGTTCGTACCAAGATGCTGGAGCAGATTCTTTATGAATATGTAGAGGTCACCAAGGTTACCTCCGATGCTAGAAATCAGCAGCAGGAGGACTACCAGAAGCTCTATAAGGAGCAGGCTTTACAGAAGCAAATCGACTATTTGCAAAAAGAACTGGATGAGATGCACCCGGAGAAGGTTTCCGATTTAAGAAAGCTGGAGCTTAAGATTGAAGAATCCGGCATGAATGAGATTGCCAAGAAGGAAGCCTCTAAGATTTTAAATCGTTTGAAAAATGAAGGTACCAACGGTCAAGAGGCAGGTATGCTTTATGACTACATGGACTTTGTGACAGGACTTTCCTGGAAGAAGGAAGAGCAGAAGAGCATTGACTTGGACGAGGCGGAGAAGATTCTCTCCGAAGACCACTTCGGCTTAAAGAAGGTTAAGGAAAGAATGATTCAGCAGATTGCTGTCATGAACTTAAAGAAGCAGCAGTCCGGTTCCATCCTTCTCTTTGTAGGTGCTCCCGGAACGGGAAAAACCAGTATCGGAAAGAGCATTGCCAAGGCTCTTGGCAGAAAATATGTCCGGGTAAGCTTGGGTGGCGTGCGAGATGAGGCGGATATTCGAGGCCACAGAAGAACCTATCTGGGAGCTATGCCCGGAAGAATTATGGACGGTATCCATAAGGCGGGAGTTTCCAACCCGGTTATGGTATTGGATGAGGTAGATAAGCTTTCCTCATCCTATAACGGAGATCCGGCAGCAGCCTTGCTGGAGGTTTTGGATCCGGAGCAGAACAATACCTTTACGGATCACTATATGAATGTACCTTATGATCTTTCCGATGTACTCTTCATTTGCACCGCAAACACCACGGACAGTATTCCCGCACCTCTCCTAAACCGTATGGAGGTGATTCAGTATCAGGGCTATACTCCCAGGGAGAAATTTGAAATCGGTAAACGGCACCTGATGAAGAAGGCTTTAAAGAATGTAGGACTTCAGCCGGAAAATGTGGAGCTCAGCGATGAAGCTTTGGAAAGCATCATCTCCGACTACACCAGAGAAGGCGGTGTGCGAGGACTGAAAAAGCGTTTGGATACCCTTTGCAGAATTGCCGCTGTACATTTGGTAAGAGGAAAGGGCGAGAAGATTACGGTAGGGAAAGAGGATCTTCAGGAATATCTGGATATGAATCCTCTTCATCATAGAGCTGTGGAAGAAAAGGGAATAGCCGGCGTGGTCACAGGTCTTGCTTGGACCGCAGTGGGAGGAGAAATCCTCTTTATCGAGACTCTTGCTACCAAGGGAGAGGGCAAGCTCACCATTACCGGACAGCTGGGTAATGTAATGAAGGAATCTGCCCAGATTGCCATCAGTCTGGTGAAGTCCATGTTCCCGGAGAAGGCAAGCTTCTTTAAGGAAAATGACTTGCATATCCACGTTCCTGACGGAGCAACCCCAAAGGATGGCCCATCCGCAGGAGTAACCCTCACCGTAGCCTTATCCTCCTTGGTAATCGGACAGGCGGTTTGCCCTCAGATTGCCATGACAGGAGAAGTTTCTCTGGAAGGAAAGGTAAACCCAATCGGAGGACTTCCCGAGAAGCTGATGGCTGCGGAGCGTGCAGGGGTAAAGACTGTCTTGATTCCCAAGGCAAATGTAGATGACCTTCGAGATGTACCGGAAGAGGTAAAGGATAAGCTGGAGATTCGTCCCGTGGAAAATGTGGATGAAGCTTTATCCATCTGCGGTATCGAAAAAGGAAAGGACGCTCTTACCGAAGAAAAGTCCGAAGAATAAAAATGAGGCTGTAAAAAATCTATTTTGATTTTTACAGCCTCATTTTTTTATTTTAGAGGAAGAAAAGATTAAAGACAAAATAGATAAATAATTATCAAATTGTTAATAAAAAATTATACATATTTACAAATCTGCTATTTGGAGATATAGTCCTTAGTGTTAGAAAAAACAAATTTATTCCTTGAAAGGAGCTGCACATGTCTACAACATCAGTACAGAAGCATACGAAATCCGGTTTTACTACATTGGGAATCGCAATCACGGCAGTGTTGATTGCACTATCTACTTTGCTTACGATGTTTACCAAGATTCCCGTACCCGGAATACGTGGATATTTCAATGTAGGAGATGCGGTGATTATGTTGGCGGCGCTTCTCTTGGGACGAAAAGAAGGAACGCTGGTGGGGGCTATCGGACCGGCCTTAGCAGATTTGCTTCTGGGCTATGCGGTATTTGTTCCGATTACCTTTTTGGTAAAGGGAATTGAAGGCTTTTTGGTAGCTACCGTCTACGGCAAAAAGAAAAGCTTTTCCTCCGCTCTTTTGGCGACGCTTATCGGTGGAGTGATTATTGTAGCAGGATACTTTGTAGCGGAAAGCTTCGTCTTTGATTTTGGCGTAGCCTCTGCAGGAATTTTGACCAATACCATTCAGGCGGTGATGAGTGTGTTGATTTCCATGCTTCTCTATACCGCTCTTCGGAAGATTCCTTTCATTGCGAACCTTTCCAAGCAGGTGCAAGAGTAAAGAAATTTCTTGAATTTTTCAAGTTTCTTAGTATAATAAGCAAGGAAACTATTTTTTACTGTTTTCTGCCTAGATTTAAGAAATCCACTTGAATTCTTTGGCAAAGAAGCTTTGCACGTAAGTGCCCTGACCTTAGGAAAAGAGCTTAGGGCGACCGGAAAAAAGGAGGAACTGCATATGGTTTTAGTACCCGTTATCCTTATCGTAATTGTTCTTGTTTGGTTTATCGGACAGAGCAATATGCTGAATCGTTACATGGTCATTATCGAAGAATCCAAGAAGACCGTGGATATTACCTTGGTGAAGCGGTTTGACACCATTTCGGAAATGTTAAAGGTGGCTAAGGCCTATGCCAAGCATGAGGAGAAGGTATTTACCGAGCTGGTAGCTTTGCGTCAGGGTGGAAGTATTCAGGATACTAACCGGGCGATTGCCAATCAAAATGATGTATTGGCACAGATTCGTATGGTAGGAGAGAATTATCCGGAGCTTCTATCTTCCAAGCAGTTTTTAAACCTGCAGTCCGAGATTGCCAGTGAAAATGAAGATTTGGCGGCAGCAAAGCGGATTGTCAACAGCAATGTGCGTATCATCAATCAGGCCATTGTAAGCTTCCCCACAAGCATAGTTGCAGGAATCAAGGGACTTAGAAAGGTGGATTTTCTGGAAGAAGATTTACAGGGCAAGAGAGATTTAAAGGATTTGGATTACAATATGGATTAAGGAAAGAAAAGCATTTGCTCATAAGGGGGAAATGGCTTAAAGTCCGAAATATGGCAGGCGGAAAAGTCGAGATATAGGGATTTTTCTGCCTGCTTTTCTAATCGTAAGGAAGCTATACCGGAGAGTTTGGAAGAGACGAAACAATACATGAAGACTAATGAAAGTTGGGGAGGAGAACTATGGAGGATAGCCAAGAGTTTCAAATGAAATATGAGACCATGCGGAAGAAGGTACTGGCTTTGATGAAATGGGCTGTTGTGAAGCCTTTAATGGCTCTATCCTCTTTTGCAGGATTAATGCTTCCAGGAGGAGGAACCGCGTCTGCCGTCCTTATGATAGCTCTTCCGGTCCTGATTTTCCTTTATTTTTACAAGACAAATCCCGGATTCTTTAGGGAGAAGCGAAAAAAGATTCAAGATGTTTATATGGAAGAGTTCATAGAACCTATGTTAAGGGATTGGTATCCTGATGTAACTGTTGAGGAGAAGGAAAAAATACCCTTTGAGGAAGTCAAGAAGTTCCTTCCCTCTTCTGAAGAATATACACAGAATACAGCAATACAATTTCATGATGAAAAGGATCTTAGAATACAAAATTGTTCTGCCTGGCATCAAAAATCGGGAAAGAATAGAACGTATATTCGTGATTTTTTAGGACAGGTTTTTTGTATGAATAGTCCTGTTTCCATAGAAGGAGAAGTCCGTATTGTGCCCACGGGCCGATCCAAATTCATGAATAAAGAAGTGCAACGACGTTATCCTCCTTGTGAAAGAGGGGAAAAGAAAATTGATACGGAAGATATTCAAAATAATGAGAGATACGATATTTACACTAACGATGAGATGGGCGCCAGGCGTTTCTTAACGCCGGGAAGGCTTAGGAAGTTTACGGAGCATTTTTCCGAAAGGGAAATCTCGGTTTATCTAAAGGGGAGCAAGTTGTATGTTGCTGTTAATAGCGGATATTCCCTGTTTCGCGTTTCTTTGAATAGTCTGGAATTTTGGCAAATGAACTATGAAGAGGAATGCGAAAGATTTCGTGATTCTTTAGGGGATATTAAAGATATCTGTGAGGGATTTGAAGAATAAGAAAAGATATTTAGGAAATAAAGGATAAGCGCTCGAGGAATACTTTAACAACAAAGATATAGTTTAGCAGTAGCCTTAAAGAATAGAAAGGACATTTATGTTAGGAACTTTGGAAGAGGATTTAAAGAAAATTGAGGACATGGAGGACAGTGCGGAGTTTCAAATCAAACTCCAAGCACTTCGTAAGAAAATGTTGGAAATTAAAAGGTGGTCTACAGCAAAATACCTTGTTCCGTTTTTTCTGATTCTTATGCCTCGTCTTATCGGGCGGGACAGTATGATCCTTTGCTTTATTTTGATTGGTAGCGGTCTTTTGTTTTATTATCTAAAATACCATAAGATGCCGGAGTTCTTCAGTAATATGGAAAGCCTTCAGGATGTTTATGCCAAGGATGTGCTGGAGCCGCTGTTACAGAACTTCTATCCCGACCTAACGGTGGAAAAGAAGGGAATTGCTCTGGAGGATGTAGTGAGGTTCACCCCAAAGTCTCAAAAATATCTGCAAGATACCTTTTTGTTCTTTCATGATGACAGAGGACTTCTTATAGGAAATCTGGAGTCCTATCATACAACAGGCGGAAAGCATTCCACCACGGTGTATGATTTTACAGGACAGCTGTATTGCATGAAGAGCCCGGTGGCGGTGCAGGGAGAAGTTCGCATTGTCCCTACGGATAGAGCTTTTCTTTTAAAAAATGAAGTCCAGTACAGATATCTCGGCTGCGGAAAAGGGGAGATGAAGCTGGATACGGAAGACATTCAGCACAATGAGCATTTTGACATCTATGCCACGGATGAGTTTGGAACAAGACGCTTTTTAACCCCGGAAGTGCTCAGGGTATTTTCCGAAAAATTTGCGGGACAGGAGCTTTCAATCTATATCAAAGGAGATCTGCTCTATATCGCCATTTACAGCGGCCACAAAATGTTTAGAGCCCCTTATACAGAGGCAGATATTAATAACCTCTCCTTCACGGAGGAGTATAAGAAGCTTCGGGGCTCCTTAGAGTATATCGAAGACATTTGCAAGGCCTTCGAAGAAAAATAATAGAGGGATGGAAATATTCAAGGCAATGTGATTCTATTTCATGCGTAACGGTCTAAAAAGAGGGTAATCTGAGCCCGTCAGTACTTAGTGAAAGCGAACAAAGTGAAGCTTGAACTTAGTACTGTAAGGACAGACTTTTCATCAGAAAAGTCGTCCTGATACAGACCAACTTTCGAAGGAAGTTGCTTTGCGAAGCAAAGTGAGCAGTGGTTAACATAAACCACTGCTCAGTCAAGGCGAAGTTAGCGGGAGCGTGCCCGAATTTTAGACCGTTACGGTATGAAATGTATTACCTTTATTCCATCTCTCTATTATTTTCCATCCCTCTATTTCTCCTCAAAGGCCTTACAAATGCCTCTTACTCCTCCAGACGCTCCGGAGCGTAATATAACACCTGTGTGCCGTCATTTTCAAAGGAGAAGGGCACATGAATCAAGTTCTTCATGGCTTCTAAAACCTTTCCCTGCTTTTCCTTCTCCACATAGAAGAGGAGGAAGCCGCCACCGCCGGCACCCAGCAGCTTTCCGCCTAAAGCTCCGGCCTTGCGACCCTGTTCGTAAAGGGCATCAATGCTGTCGGTACTGATGGTTTTTGCGGTCTTTCGCTTTAATTCCCAGGTCTTATGGAGAAGACGACCGAAGTCGTTTAAATCCTTGTGCTTATCCTGCAATACATCCTCTGCCTCCACCAGCAAAGACTTCATCTCGGACAAAAGACTTAGCTTGTCCTGGGGGGAGGACTTTTTATTTTCCTTCTGTACTTCGGAGGAAAAACGGGTAAAGCCGGTGAAGAAGAGCATCAGATTCTCTTCCAAGGCCTTCTTTCTATCCGGGAAAATGAGAATGGGGCTTACGGTATAGCCGTTTTGGGAAAATTCGATATGATTAAGTCCCCCAAAGGCTGCGGCAATCTGGTCCTGCCAGCCGCCGGATTCATTACAGAGTACCCTTTCCAGATAAATGGCTTCATCTGCCAGGGTTTTCTTTCCCACATACTTTCCCTTTAAGGCATGGAAGGCATGGAGCATGCCCACTGCAAAGGAAGAGCTGGTGCCAAGGCCGGAACGGGCGGGAAGATCCGCCTCGTAATTCAAACGAATCTTCTGCATATCCAACATTTTCATAGCCTCCCGGATAGCAGGGTGCTGGATTTCCTCAAGAGAAGAGACTCTTTCCGTCTTGGAGTAGGAAAGCTCGGTGCTATAGTCAAAAAAAGGAGGCAAATGCCGGACATTTACATAACAGTATTTGTCAAAGGTGGTGGAAAGCACCGCTCCGCCATGCTCCTTGAAATATTCTTCCATATCGGTGCCGCCACCGAAAAAGGACATTCGAAAGGGGGTTTTGGTAATAATCATGTTTGCTCCTTATGGAAAATTGATGTAGCTGTCAGAATGAGGGGGATAGCCCTCTTATGCACCCGCCGGGTGGCTTACAAGCTCCTACACATATTAGCCTGTAATTTTGCTTTTACAGTATAGCATTTAATCGGAAATATCCAAATCTTGGGTAATCAGAAACTGATAGCCGGGAAATTTCTCTTCCAGCTCTTTTTGGATGCCGGCAATAAGGCCATCACGGTCCTTTTCTTCGAAATCCACCACAACATCCATGTGAACCCGTTTCTTCTCTTCTTCTACATAAAAGCCATGCATCTGTAAAACATGCTCCTTGGATAAAACCAAATCATGAATTTCCTGCTGGAGCTTCAGGAGGGCTTTATTTTCCGTGTTGCGGGAGTAGATGCTGATTCCCGCCATAATCACATGGAAGTTTTTATAGATTTTCCTTTCAATCTTCCGCATTAAGGCATCCAGCTCTGCGGCGTGCATGGTATCCGCCACCTCGATATGGGCGGAGGCCAGATAGGTGTCCGGCCCATAGTTATGGAGAAAGAGATCATAGGTTCCGAAAACTCCGGGAATGGCATTGATGGTTTCTTTAATCTCCTTAGTCAAGTTGCTGTCCGCTCTTGCACCAAGAATCTGGGAAAGGGTTTCCTGTAAAAGCTCCCAGCCGGCTTTTAAGATAAAGAAGGAAATCACAACACCCACATAGGCCTCTAAGGAGATACCGGTAAAACGGAAAAAGAGGGCGGATAAAAATACGGATAAGGACAGGATGGCATCATTTCCCGCATCTTCACCACTGGCAATAAGATTTTGGGAATTTACCTTTTCACCTCTTCTTTTTACAAAACGGCTCAAGAAAAATTTGACCAAAACCGCTACAAAAATGATTACTAAGGAAATCATACTGTAGCTGGGCTCCTCCGGATGAAGGATTTTCTTTCCCGATTCAATTAAAGAAGTGAATCCGGCATAGAGCACCAAAAGACTGATGACACTGGCGGTGAGATATTCAATTCGTCCGTGCCCCAAAGGATGCTCTCTGTCCGGTGCCCTGTTGGCCAGGCGGGTTCCTACAATGGTTATGACTGAGGACAGGGCATCCGTTAGATTATTTACTGCATCCAGAGTAATGGAAATGGAGTTGGAAAGAAGTCCGACTCCTGCTTTAAAACCGGCCAAAAACAGATTGGCCAGAATACCGATGATACTGGTTTGTACAATGACTTTTTCTCTATTGTTATTCATAAAGTTACTCTATTTTATGTTTTGCAGAATTCCTTTCGCTTTCTCTCAACTGTTTTCTGCAGAAATCTCCCTTCTCTTTACTATCTTATTTCCAAAAGATGTTTTTCGGAAGCTTTACCTCCGGCTTGTCAAAAAGCTTGTCTTTAATGGCAAGCTTCTTCGCCTCTTCATCGTAAATGGCCATAGGCTTCTGTCTGTCCTTGATGGCAAGGATAATGGGCACAAGGAAAATGGCCACCACACCTCCGGCAAAGCCGTTGTTATAAAGATTTGTCCCATTATAAAGAATTCCAACATTTAAGGCAACGGAAGAATGAAGAAAACCGGCTGCAATTCCCCAGAAAATGCCGAATTCTCCTGCAATGGGAGCCAAGGTAGTCACAAGAATCAGGGTGAGGGTAGAGCTGGGATCCTGCACGGACCAAACCTTCAAGAATCCTGCAAGAATTACGCCGAAGATTACCGGTAAAATATTTCGCAGATGCTTTCCGGTGGCACTAAAGCCCACCAGACAGAAGATGGAACCGATGGTGGGACCGTTAAAGTCTCCGCCTAAAATGTAGAGAATTAAAGTCATGGCAAGACCGTTTACCCCCATGTTGAAAATGGTAGGATAGTCTCCGTATTTCTTTAAATAGTCCGGATTTCCCTGTCCGCTTTCCTTCAGGATATCCCGATAGCCAAGAATTGTTTCCTTTCGTCCAAAGAAAAGGGAAAGGAGCATCAAGACGAGAAAGAGCGCAAGCAGACTGTAGAAGCCAAAGAGCCTGTGGGTGGTATCCCAAACCAGTCGGGACTCGATTTTTACCCCGAAGGATTTCATCAGGGAAATGACGATGGTGGCGATAATACCGCAAGCGAAACCGGCATTGTAGAGGGAATAGCCCATGTGAGCGTGCTTGGTGTGGAGGGAAATGGGAACCAGAACATAACCGATGACAAGTCCCACAGCAAGCGCCAAAAGAAGCTGCAGGACATCCGGAATATTGGGAATCAGCAGAATCTGGGTGATAATCGGAGAAAGGGTGGTACCGCAAAGCCCGATATGAAGATATTTTCGGAAGGGAACCCGGTGAATTTTGGCATAAAGGGCATAGCCCAGAATTATCGCCCAGATATTTAAAAGATTCTTTCCGAAAAGAGAAAAGCCGAACATCAGGCAGGAGGCCATAATACAGCTTCCGTCAAAATTGGATTTGGCGATACAGAGTAAGCCCAGGGAAATAATGGTGAGGCATCCCGCATTGAAAAAGGCTGCGCCCACGCCGCCTACCACAAAATAGTCCGTAATCAAAATATCCGGTTGCACAATGATTTCCCGTACACCTTCAAAAATGCTCATAGGGTTTTGCTGGGTAAGACTGATGAGCATAAAATAAATAGGCACGATGGACATTAAAAGATAACGCTCCCAGTTCGGGAGAAAATGATGTAAAAGCAACTTGCTGTCTTCTGTGTTTTTCATGAAAAAATTCTGCTCCTTCACTGCCGGGGGAGGGGGATTTTCCTAGCCGATTCTCCAATATGAAACTATTAAAATAGTACAAGAAAAAGAAAAAATAAGCAATTATAAGAATTCTAAGCAATTCCGGAAGAAAGACTTGCCTTTCTGTAGACTTTGTGCTATCTTGGTACGGCTAAGGGGTACGCCCTGACAAAGTGCTATTATTTATAGATAGCACATGCATTATGAAAACCAAGGAATCCCCAAGAGGGATAGACGAACCGCATGGTTGGCAATCATGCAGAAAGAGGGAGAAAATGAGAGAAGGTATTCATCCAACTTATCACCAGGCAACCGTAACATGTAACTGTGGAAACACATTTGTAACAGGATCCACAAAGCCGGAAATTCACGTGGAAATCTGCTCCAAGTGTCATCCGTTCTACACAGGAAACCAGAAGCTGGCATCCGCTAAGGGTAGAATCGATAAGTTCAATAAGAAGTTTGGAATGCAGCAGCAGTAAAAAGCAGGGCCTCGGCCCTGTTTTTTTGTTAATCTTTATGAAAAAAGCGTGATACTTTCTTGGGAACGATTGTTCAAAGGCCGGTACTTTAGTATAATTCTTCCTATTCCGGAAAGATAATTGGTTTATTTCCCGTTGAAACTTCTGTGTGTTTTGAAAATGCTCGGAGTTTGGAAATCATCTTCAAAATAGAAAAGAAAGAATAGAAATCTTTTTGTATAGCCGGATAGTAAGAGCTTTGGAAAGGAAGAATTTTGAAAAAACAGGTATATAGCGGTATCGGCGGTCAGGCAGTGATCGAAGGCATTATGATGAAGAATAAGGAGGACTATTCCGTTGCGGTACGAAAGCCGGACGGCAGTATCGATGTGATACAGGGAGAGTATCTGTCTTTAACGGACAAATACCCTTTCTTCCGCCTTCCTTTTTTACGGGGAATTTTATCCTTTTACGATTCTATGGCACTGGGGATGAAGTGTCTTAGCCATAGTGCCAGCTTCTATGAGGATGATGAGGGAAGCGAGCCGGGAAAGTTGGAGCAGTTTTTGGATAAGCTTTTCGGAGAGAAGGTGGAACAGGTGCTTTCCGCCTTAGTGATGGTCTTTTCCTTTGCTATGGCTCTGTTTATTTTTGTGGCTTTGCCCACAATTTTGCTAAGCTTTGTGAAGAAATTTCTTCCTATTGAATCGGCTCTGGCCTTCTTGGAGGGCTTACTTCGTATTTTGATTTTTGTTTTGTATATCAAGCTGATTTCCCGGGCTAAGGATATTCGCAGGACCTTTGAATACCATGGGGCGGAGCACAAATGTATTAACTGTGTGGAGCATGGACTGGACTTGACCGTGGACAATGTGATGGCTTCCTCCAAGGAGCATAAGCGTTGCGGCACCAGCTTTATTGTCTATGTAATGATGATTTCCATCTTTTTGTTTATGTTTTTACGTTTTGACAGCCTCTATTTAAAGATCCTTTCCCGACTGCTTTTGATTCCGGTGATTGCGGGCATCAGCTATGAGGTACTTCGTCTGGTGGGAATGGTGGACAATCCCATTACCCGACTGCTCTTTATTCCCGGTATGTGGATGCAGGGCTTAACCACCAAGGAGCCGGAGCGGGACGAGGTGGAAGTGGCCATTGCGGCGGTGGAGAGGGTCTTTGACTGGAGAGCCTTTCAGAAGAAGGCCTTTCCGGAGAAGCTGATTTCAGAGCAGATGTCTTCGGGGAATGCGAATTCAGAGCAGACGGCTTCAAAACCGGCTTCGGGGAATGCGGTTTCGGAAAATATGATTTCTGAGCAGGCGGTTTCTGAGGAAGGGGAAGCGTGATGGAAGATTGGATAGCTTCCTGGGAAGGTCTGGGCTTTCCGAAGCTTAAGGAAGCAAGCTTGCAAAAAATAGAAACAACGGGGAAGAAGCTCCTTGTGGAAGCAGGGGTGGAAGAAGAGGAGGCGGCATTGGAAGTCCGCCTCCTTTTACAGGAAAGCTTTTCTCTGAATACCGCAGGCTATCTTCTTAGAAAGCAGGAGCTCTTATGCAAGGCGGACAGGGAAAACGTGGAAGCAGCCGACATTGAACAAACGGAAATATTGGGAAAGCTTCATTCCTTTTTTGAATACTTTGAAAAGCGGAGAAGACGGATTCCCTTGGCGCAAATTCTGGGAAGACAAAGCTTCTACGGACTGGATTTTTTTGTCAATGAAGATGTACTGATTCCTCGGGCAGATACAGAGTGTTTGGTGGACCTGGTCTTGGAAGACTATGCAGACTTGGCGAAGCAGGCCGGAAAAACTTATTCGGAAAAGCGAAATTCGGAGCATGTTTCGAATAAGCATGAGGATAATGTGGAAAATGAAGCAAATTCTTCTTCCTTAAATATTTTGGATCTATGCACAGGCAGCGGTTGCATCGGGATTTCTGTGGCAAAGCATTTGCCTTATCAGGAACTGCTTTTGGTGGATCTTTCGGAAAAGGCTTTGGCGGTGGCCAAAAAAAATGCGGAAAAGCATTTAGGGGAAAATGTTACGCTCTTGCAAAGTGACTTATTGACGGGGGTGCAGGGAAAGAAATTTTCCCTATTGCTCTCCAATCCTCCTTATATCGTCAGCAGGGTGATTCCGGGCTTGGATCGGGAAGTTTCGGAGTATGAGCCTAAGATGGCATTGGACGGGGGGGAGGACGGACTGGTCTTTTATCGCCGGATTGCCAAGGAGGCAAAGGCGGTTTTGCTTCCGGGAGCAAGGCTTTACCTGGAAATCGGCTACGACCAAGGAGAGAGCGTAAAAGACATTTTCCAAAAAGAAGGATATGAAGCGATGGAAGTTTTTCCGGATCTTTCCGGAAATCCCAGAGTGCTTCGAGGGATTTTCCCCGGAAAATAGTTCGTTTTTTCTACTGAAGAAAGAGTGATTTTTTATTTTTAAAAACTTAGGCTTCTTAGGGGGCATTATCGGGAGAAACAGTAGTTATTTCTTGACACGATATGCCCAATCTATTAGTATAAGGATTGCGATTTAATCTATAGATTCTTAAAGGAATCTTAAAATTGGTTTCTGGCAAAGCCATAGGCTTGCAAGAGAAAGAGAGGGTAAGATGAGCTACTTAGAGATTGAGAAGGTCATTGGAAGAGAG